>NZ_JAGDEZ010000049.1:16227-41913 GCF_017498305.1 Pseudomonas sp. OA65 | reverse complement strand
TTTGTTTTTTTTTTTTTTTAAAAAAAGAAGAGGCCATCCGTTTTCCAGGGGCGTCGGGGGGGCGGGGAGATTTTAAAAAGAGACGGGTGGGGTTTTCCCCCCCCACACCCGGCCCGGGTGGGGTTTTTTTTTTTTTGGGGGGGGGGGGGCTTCCCCCCGTTGGGGTGCGAAGCGCTCACAAAAGGGGGCCGCTACGCACCCCAGCGGGAGCAAGCTCCCTCGCCACAAGTTGTCGGCTGGCTGGCTTATAGAGTGGAGCCGGCCGGTGCTGCATCCAATCTTCGGGCAATCACATCGATAACGTCACACCCATCACGCAGCGGGATGCAGCACAGTTGTGCCAGGTCCTGAAGGGTTGCGGGGTCGATGGTCAGTTCATCACGCATCGCCAAGTTCTCCAGGAACTGGGTGGCGGCACGGATTCGGTAGGCGGCTGAGTCGAGCAGGATGTGTAGTGGGGCGGTGGTATCGACGTAGAGGGGTTGGTCGTCGGCGTTGCTGGTGAGGCCCATATATCGGTTCATATCAATTCCTTGTGTCATGAATGAACTGCCACACTTTGTCGCCAAACAAAGGGTGACAGCTGTACGCAGGTTGGCGAACCGGTGACACAAGGAGCCGGCAGACCCGAAGGTCTCCCGCGCACAGCTGCCATAAAGCAGTTTCTGTGAGCACGAGTGTGCTTCTGCCACAGCAGAAAGCACCGTTGCACTTGTGTCAATCGAGTCGCCAAACCCGGCCGCCATTTGGGCGACGCCAAGACTATAGTCGCCCCCGCAAAAAATACGCAAGGGATTGATAGCGAAGGGGATTCCCAATCATATGTAGGACGTCGCCATAGCCCTGAGTATCCGAGCTGTATGTCTTACAACCAGGCAAGCCCCTCACGTACATCAGGCCAAAACACAACGATTTGTAGGATATTTCTGTAGCCTTATCGCCCGTATCTGCCCGTTACCCCCCATTTACCCCCGGACTCCTCCCACATTCCAATCGCGCATTCCCACCCGGCGCGGGATAATACGGCCCTGCCTGGGGTCACAAGCTTTCCCCTCGTTGGTATTGGCGTCTCAGAAGGATCGAACGCATGACAGATTGGCTCCAGAGCTACGGAGAAATGGCTGAACGGGTCCGCCGCCATCCTTGGGAGGTCACGTCGCTGGGGCCGCCAGGGCAGTGGCCCGATGTGTTGAAGACCACCGTGGCGCTGAGCCTGGCCTCGCATTTTCCCCAGGCCATCGTCTGGGGCCCGGACCTGATCACGCTGTACAACGATGCGTTCCTGCCGATCCTTGGCAGCAAGCCCGAGGCGCTGGGGCGAGGGTTCAATGAGGTGTGGCAGGAGGTCTGGCGCGATATCGGGCCAATCGTGCAGGCCGCCTTCGAGGGGCAAGCCACTTATATAGAGAACTTCCCCCTGATCATCGAGCGCGGCGGCGGTCCTGAGCAGGCCTATTTCACGTTCTGCTACAGCCCCATCCGTGACCAGTTCGGCAAGGTGGTGGGCATGCTGGATACGGTCACCGAGACCACTTCCACGGTGTTCATGACCCAGCGGCTGGCGGTGTTGGATGCCATCGGCACCGCCGTGGCGAACGCCACCGACCCGCAGGCCATCATGGCGACCACCACGCGGATCGTGGCGGCGCACTTGAACCTGTCCAATTGCGCCTACGCCGACATGGATGAGGATGAGGACGGTTTCACCATTCGCGGCGATTGGGCCCGGGTGGGCTCGCCGCATATTCTTGGGCACTATCGGCTGGCTGATTTTGGCCGACTGGCGGTCACGAATCTGCGGGCCGGCAAGCCGCTGGTGCTCAACGATAATCTCAAGGAGCTGCCGCCGGAGGAAGCGGCGGCGTTCCAGGCCCTTGGCATCGCGGCGACCATTTGCGTGCCGTTGATCAAGGGCGGGCGATTGACCGCGCTGATGGCTATTCACGACAAGACGCCGCGGATCTGGTCGTCCAACGATCTGGCGCTGCTGATGGAAGTCACCGAGCGCTCTTGGGCCCACATTGAGCGCGCCCGTGCCGACGCCGCTGTGCGCGAAGGCCTGGCGGCCCTGGCCGAGTTGAACGCGACGTTGGAGGAGCGGGTCGAGGAACGCACCACCCGGTTGCAACAGACCGAAGCGGCGCTGCGTCAGTCGCAAAAGCTCGAAGCCATCGGCCAGCTCACCGGCGGCGTGGCCCATGACTTCAACAATTTGCTGACAATCATCCGTTCTTCGGTCGATTTCCTGCGCATGCCCAACCTGTCCGACGATCGCCGGCAACGCTACATGACGGCGGTGTCTGAAACGGTGGAGCGCGCCTCCAAGTTGACCAGCCAGTTGCTCGCGTTTGCCCGGCGCCAGCCCTTGAAGCCGCAAGTCATCGACGTGGGCAAGCTAGTGCAGAGCCTGGGAGACATGCTGCAAACCGTCACCGGGGCGCGGATCCAGGTAAATGTCGAGCTGTGCGATCGGCCCTGTTACATCCGTGCGGATTTGAGCCAGTTCGAGACGGCGCTGATCAACATGGCCCTCAACGCCCGGGATGCCATGAATGGCCAGGGCACGCTGTGGCTGCGGCTCAGCTGCGGCGGTGGTATGCCGCCGATCCGGGGTCATGCCGGGGCCGGGCAATCCTTTGCCGCCATTGCCTTGGCCGATACAGGTACCGGTATAGACGCGCAAGTGCTCGAGCACATCTTCGAACCCTTCTTCACCACCAAGGAAGTGGGCAAGGGCACGGGGTTGGGCTTGTCCCAGGTGTTTGGCTTTGCCAAGCAGTCCGGTGGCAACGTCGATGTTTCCACCGTGGTGGGCGAAGGGACGGTGTTTACCTTGTACCTTCCGGAAGTGGAGCCCGAGAAAAACCACGAGCCGGTCAAGGAAGAACACACGCCCCTGGTGCTGGAAAAGGGCAAGCGTCGGGTGTTGGTCGTGGAAGACAATTTGGAGGTGGGGCGTTTTGCCAACCAGATCCTTCAGGACTTGGGCTACGAAACCGCCTGGGCGACCAACGCCGAAGAAGCGCTGGAGATGGTCGGCCCGGATGCGATGGCGTTCGACGCGATATTTTCTGACGTGGTGATGCCCGGCATCAGCGGGATTGCCCTGGCGAGAGAACTGCGCCAGCGTCGCCCGGACCTGCCGGTGGTGCTGACTTCTGGTTACAGCGAAGAGTTGGCCCACAGCGGTCATGAGGGCTTCGAGTTCTTGTCCAAACCCTATTCAGCCGATCAGGTCTCCCGGGTTTTGAGCCGGACGATGCTGGGTGCTGAATGAGTGTTTCCTTTCTGAAACAGTGAGTTCCATTCGTCGGCGAAGGGCGTTGTTGAATCAACAGTCTGTTGATGACCGACTAGTCTCACTGTCGTGAAGGTCGATATTGTCAGGCAACCGGTTGTTGCCGGTATGGGCCTCAGTGAAAGGGGAAAGGCAATGGGAACACCGTACAGCGAGGAGCACGGAGCCGCATATCCGATCAATGAAGGATTGCAGTGTGGCCAGTCGACCTACCATGCAGACTTTGGCGACGAGCCGATCAAGTCCATCAGGACGAAGGTGGCCAAGGTGGAGCGAGGGGAAAAGGCCAAGTTTTTGCCCAGGGTTCCGGTCAAGAAGTGACGACAAGTCGTGGCCAGTGATCGTTCCCGCCGGGCCTGCGCAGGAGCTATGTGGGAGCTATGAGCTGTCGAGTGCAACGAGGCTGCGATCTTCCCCCAGACAATTGAGTCTCAAGCGAAAGATCAAAAGATCGCAGCCTTCGGCAGCTCCTACAAGGATATCCCGGTCGTTACATAAATATTTTTCATCTTTTCTCAAACCGCGATTTCTTTCACGTTTCTTTCACAAGCAGGTACGTACTCTAAGCTCATCCGTTAGAAAGCAGTACCTGCCCGTTTCCCCAGCGGGCTTTTTTTTGCCTGTCATAAAATAATCCGCCGTTTCGTTGTCCAACCGTCATGGCTGACGTTGTGTGGCGTAGACTCGCGCCCGCACGCATCGGCCATTTCTCCCCGATGCGGCATTCTTGAGGTTTCTATCATGCGTTTGACTTTGTCCACCTTGTTACTGGGGTTAGTGGTTGCCCAGGGCGCGATGGCTGCTGGCGACGGTACCGCCGCGGTCGGCGGTGGTCTGGGCGGTGTGTTGGGCAATGTGGTCGGCCAGCAGATGGGCGGCAGCACAGGCGCCGCGATTGGCGCCGGTGTCGGCGGCGCAGCCGGCAGCGCGGTGGGCGCGCGCAAGGGCAGCCGCACCGAAGCGGCCATTGGCGGTGGCCTGGGCTCGGCCGGTGGCTCGATTGTCGGTAACCGCCTGGGCGGCTCCACCGGTTCCACCATCGGCGCAGGCATCGGCGGCGCGGCGGGCGGCGCGTTGGGCAGCAACCTGTCCAATGACAACGACGGTCATTCCGGTGGCAAGAAGCACAAGCACAAGAGAAAGCATCGCTAAGCGGATGCTTGGATGGATGGACCCGGCGTTGTGCCGTGATGCTGTTCAACTGGAAAAAACGGCGCTTCTTTCAGATATGAAAAGCGCCGTTTTTTTTGGGGCTTCTTTTGATGCCTAAAGCAAGGGCAACAAACAGCGCCAGCCGCTATGTAACAGCGGCACCGCCATCGCGAGCAGGCTCGCTCCCACAGAAGATTGAGGTGTTCGTAACATCTGCGCACGACACAAAAACCTGTGGGAGCGGGCTTGCTCGCGAAAAGGCCAGCACATCCAACATCGTCATCGACTGTGACACCGCCTTCGCGAGCAAGCCCGCTCCCACACAGGGGAACGATTGCCACCCCCCCGCCTCAAATTCATACATCCATCAGCAATCGCGAGGTGTGTCATGACGCCGGAAACTGAAGGCAAGGAAGAAAAAGGCCCGACAGGCGTTCCCTTCATCAATGACCCAGGCCCCAACGACCCAGGCAACGAAGACCCCGGTTCCCTGATGGACGACGCCCAAGTGCCCTTGCTCGACGATGAGGACGCTGAACTTGAGGACGATTCCTACAAGTGAAAGCGCTCAAACGGATCGCCCGGTTCTTTAAGTTGCAGAACAGGTGCGCTCACCTGCCAGGAGGTTATATATGACAGCCCATTCGCCCGCCCCCAACGACGAAGATACCCCGGAATATCCGCTGCCATCACCCACCAACCCGCTGAGCCGCGACCAGCTCCCGCCCGATGACGAAGCGGGCGTCGAGCAGGTCCCCAGCGACGATGAGGATGTCGAGGCGACCCCGGATGACCCGGACATCGCCGGTGACGATGCCTCCGGCAAGCCGAGCTGATCGGCAGGCCGCCTGTCGATTCAGTGGCACCATCGGCCGGCCACGCATGCCACACATCAGGTAAGTACCTTGAAAAGGAGACTCACCATGATGAAATCCAACATGACAGCGCTGACACTCGCCGGGATTCTTTCGGTCAGTTCGCTGGCCGCTTTCGCACAATCTTCCAGCGGAACGCCTCCCGTGGACAAGGGCGGGATGCCACCTTCTTCGGAAATGGAGGCTGGCTCAACGTCCGGTGCCAGCGGTAACGCCTTGCCCCCAGGCTCCGTCGGTGGTGGCAATGGCGGCGATGCCAGCGGCAGCAGCACCAGCCCCGGCACCGGCAGCGGTTCGATGAGTGGCGGCAGCACGATGGGCGGCGCCGACGCCGGTGGTGGCACCAGCGGAGGAACCGGTACCAGCGACAGCGGTGGCAGCTCGGGCGGCAGCGGCTCGGGATCGGGCGGCTCCGGCAGCTCGGGTCAATAACCGCTGCATCGTCATCCAAACCGATCCGCTTTTGTGGCGAGGGAGCTTGCTCCCGCTCGGTTGCGCAGCGACCGTAAGATCGTGGGGCTGCTTCGCACCCCCGCGGGAGCAAGCGCCCTCGCCACAAAACCCGTCCATGGATTTCCCATTGCCGGTTCCAAGCCCCCTTCGTTATCCTGCTGAATCCTTTAAGGCGAACACGCTACCCTGGCGCACCTGAGCCATCCCTGGAATGTTGTGTTGATAACGGATCAGATGCGATGAATGCACCCCTGAAAGAGTTTGGCCCGATCAAGGCTGTGATTTTCGACATGGACGGGCTGTTGTTGGACACCGAGGGGATCTACACCGAGGTGACTTCCATCATCGCCGAGCGCTATGGGCGCACGTTCGATTGGAGCGTCAAGCAGAACATCATCGGACGCGGGGCCGTGGACTTGGCCAATTACGTCGTTCAGGCGCTGGAATTACCGATCACGCCCCAGGAATTCCTGGTCATCCGCGAGCCCTTGATGCGCGAGCGCTTTCCTCACGCCCTGGGCATGCCCGGCGCCGAGGAGCTGGTGCGGCATCTGAAGGCTCACAACATTCCGATAGCGGTGGGGACCAGTTCGTCGAGCCCTACGTTCGAGCTGAAAACCACCTTGCACCGGGACTGGTTCGCGCTGTTCGATTGCATCGTGACGGCGGATGACCCCGAAGTCGGCGCGGCAAAACCGGCACCGGATATCTTCCTCACCGCCGCCCGGCGCCTGGGTATCGAGCCGCGCGATTGCCTGGTGTTCGAGGATTCCCCGTTCGGCGTGACCGCCGCGAAAGCGGCCGGCATGACCGCCATTGCCATTCCGGACTCGGCCATGGCGGACGAAAAATACGCCCATGCCGACGGGATCATCCGCTCCTTGAGGATGTTCCAGCCAAGCCTTTGCGGTTTGCCGGAATTGGAGTGGGCCTGAAAAAAAGGGCCGCTGCGCGGCCCAGCGGGAGCAAGCTCCCTCGCCACATGGGATGAAGCCATGACCGGCGTTTTTTCATGCCTGGATCAGGCGCCAAAACCACCGTCGATGGTCAGGCTGGCACCGGTGATGTAACCGGCTTCCGGCCCGGCCAGGTAGGCGACGAAACTGGCGATTTCATCGACGTTGCCGTAGCGACCGACGGCCATCAGCGACATCAGGCTGGAGGCGAAGTCGCTGTCGGCCGGGTTCATGTCGGTGTCCACCGGGCCGGGCTGCACATTGTTGACGGTGATACCGCGCGGGCCGAGGTCGCGGGCCAAGCCTTTGGTCAGGCCCACCAGCGCGGATTTGCTCATGGCGTACGTGGCGCCTCCGACGAAGGGCATGCGGTCGGCGTTGGTGCTGCCGATGTTGATGACGCGTCCGCCTTCGGTCATGTGTCGTGCGGCTGCCTGGGTGGCGACGAACACGCTGCGCACGTTGACGGCCAGGGTCTGATCGAAATCTTCGAGTTTGAATTCATCCAGCGGCCCCATGGCCAGCACGCCCGCGTTGTTGACCAGGATGTCCAACCGGCCAAACGCCTCGACGGTGGCGGCGACGGCGTTACGCACGGCTTCGGCGTCGGCGCTGTCGGCCTTGATTGCCAGGGCCTTGCCGCCTGCTGCGATGATGCTGTTCTGCAATTCTTCAGACTTGGCGCCGGAGCTGACGTAGGTGAAGGCCACGGCGGCGCCTTCTGCCGCGAGGCGTTTGACGATGGCGGCGCCGATGCCACGCGAACCGCCTTGGACCAAGGCGACTTTACCGTTCAGTGCTGGGTTACTCATGATGTTCTCCAAAGTGTGCCGGGGCGAGATGCCGCGGTGATGGAGCGAGTATCAAGAAGCGGTCATGGGCTGTGTAGACCGTCATTGCTATAGTCTGTCTAAACCAAAAGTTTAGAGTGGCGCCCATGGAGACCTTTAACAGTATCGAATGCTTTGTGCGCAGCGCCGAAGTCGGCAGCTTTGCCGAGGCGGCGCGACGCTTGAGCGTGACCCCGGCGGCCGTGGGTAAAAGCGTCGCCAAGCTGGAGGCACGAATGGGCGTCCGCCTGTTCCAGCGCAGCACCCGCAGCCTGCGGCTGACCGAAGCCGGCCAGTTGTTCTTGACGGAAGTCGGCAGCAGCTTCAACACCATCCAGAACGCCGTCGCCAACCTGGCCAGCGCTGGCGGGCAACCGGCGGGGACGCTGAAGGTGAGCATGGGCACGGCGTTCGGTCGATTGTATGTCGTGCCATTGCTGGGGGCGTTTCTGCGGCGCTATCCAGCGATCAATCCGGATTGGCATTTCGATAATCGTCAGGTGGACCTGATCGGCCAGGGTTTCGATGCTGCCATCGGCGGTGGTTTCGAGTTGCCCCAGGGGGTGGTGGCGCGCAAGTTGACGGTGGCCCATCGGGTGCTGGTTGCATCGACAGAGTATCTGGACACGCATGCAGCGTTGGTCGAGCCGGAAGACCTGGCTCAGCACCAAGGCATTTTGATTCGTTCGCCACAAACCGGGCGGGTGCGCTCCTGGCATCTGACTAGCCGCACCCAGCAACACAGCCCGCTCATGCTCAAGACCCGCATGACCATGAGCGATTCGGAGGCTGACTGCGCGGCCGCGGCCCAAGGACTGGGCATCGGGCTGGTGAGCATGCCGGTGGCCGTGCCCTACCTGGAATCCGGCGCGTTGCAACGGGTACTGCCGGACTGGTACGTCGATGATGGCAACATCTCCATCTACTACGCCGAGCACAAGTTGCTGCCGGGCAAGACCCGGGCGTTCGTGGATTTCATCATCGAGCAGTTTGCCGAGCAGGGGTTGGCGCGGCGGTTTAGTGCGGTTTGAGCCAGGCTCGGGACCGCGTTGGCCCCTTCGCGAGCAGGCTCGCTCCCACACTGGTTTTGTAGCGACCACACATGTTGTGATCATCAAAAATCCCTGTGGGAGCGAGCCTGCTCGCGAAGGGGGCGATGCGGTCTAGCGCCGTGCACTCACCGCCCAAACCGCCCCGGCCAGCCAATGATGGTCTTGGGCCGAGGCGTGGCATAGGTGCGCACTTTCGAGGTCGACAACCCCAACCGCACCAGCGATTCGGCAATAGTCACCGCCGCCGTCACGCCATCGACCACCGGCACCCCGGTGCGCTGGCGAATCTGCTCATCGAGCCCGGCCATGCCGCCGCAGCCCAGGCAGATCACTTCGGCCTTGTCCTGGCTGACCGCCAGTTCGGCCTGCCGGACGATGGCTTCAACCGCCCGCTGCGGATCCTGCTCAAGCTCCAGCACCGCCAGGCCACTGGCCCGTACCGAAGCGCAGCGGTCGAACAGGCCGGACAGCTTGAGGCGGTCTTCGATCAGCGGCACGGTGCGGTCCAGAGTGGTGACCACCGAATAGGCATGGCCGAGGAACATCGCCGTGCTGGCGCCCGCATCGGTGATGTCCACCACCGGCACGTTGAGCAGTTCCTGCAGGCCTTCGCGGCCATGTTCGCCATAGCCGGCCTGGATCACCGCGTCGAACGGTTGGTCGTAGGACATCACCCGGTCCATCACCGCGATGGCCGCCAGGTAGCTTTCAAAATTGCCCTCGATGGAATCGGCGCCGAAATGTGGCGTGAGCCCGACGATCTCGGTGCCCGGCGCGGCGACGGCCTGGGCTTGGCGGGCGATGGCCTGGGTGATGGATTCGGTGGTGTTGACGTTGACCACGAGAATTCGCATGAGCTGTCCTCCTTAACACACAAAAGTAAGCGGCCCGGACCTGGCGGGCCGTTCGGGCGATCAATGATGGACGTTATCCACCGCGATGGACTCACCGCTGACGTCCTCGTAATACGGCTGGCGCTTGGCGATGATCAGGTACAACAACCCTGCAATCGAAGCGCCAATCAGCCAGGAAAACGGTGAGACGGCGTCAAAACCGGGCACCAGGGCCAGGATGATGGCGATCAGCGCGGCCGGAATGAATGCCGCCACCGCACGCAGGTTGACCCCGTTGCTGTAGAAATACGCACCGTTTGGGTCTTCGCTGTACAGTTGCGGCACGTTGATGCGGCCTTTTCGCAGCAGCCAGTAGTCGACCATGATCACCCCGTACAACGGCCCGAGCAGGGCGCCGAGGCCGGACAGGAAGTACACGATCACCAGCGGGCTGTTGTAGAGGTTCCACGGCAGGATCAGCACGGCAATGGCGGCGCTGATCAGCCCGGCGCGGCGGAAGGTCAGGTACTTGGGCGCCAGATTGCTGAGGACAAAGGCCGGGGCGACGAAGTTGGCCATGATGTTCACCGCCACGGTGACGATCAGGAAGGCCAGGCAGCCCAACACGAGGAAAAACGTATTGGGGATCGACGCAATCACCTGGGTCGGGCTTTCGATGATTTGCCCGTTGATCTGGAACTGCGCGCCGCAGAGCAGGATGGTGATCCCGGCAAACACCAGGATGTTCACCGGCAGGCCCCAGAAATTGCCGACGATGATGGTCCGACGGCACGGCGAGGAGCGGGCGAAATCGCAGAAATTGAGGATCAAGGTGCCGTAGATCGACAACCACAGCGCACCACCGGCAAAGATATTGCGCCACATTTCGCCACCGGTCAGCGGCTCGCGGATCGACCAGGCAATGGTGGCGCCGGCCTGGGTGTACATCCACCCGGCGAGGGCCGCGACGGTCACCAGAATCACCGGGCCGGCAAAACCTTCATAGCGGCGCACCATCTCCATGCCGTAGGCCAGGATCACCAGTTGCACGAACCAGATCGCCACGAAACACACCCAGCCCAGGCTCGACAGGCCGAGGATCGAGTCGCGGTCGTAGTCGGCGAATCCCGGGTGGATCGCCACCAGCAAGACGCGGAACACCACCGACGCCAGGTAGGTCTGGATCCCGAACCAGGCGATGGCGATGACTGCCCTGATCAATGCAGGAATCTGCGCGCCGTGGATGCCGAAGCTGATCCGGCTGATCACCGGGAACGGCACCCCGGTTTTTTGGCCCATGTAGCCGGACAGGTTCATGAAGCCATACACCAGCGCCGCGCCGATCCCTAGGGACAGCAAGATCTGCCAGCCGCCCAGGCCCAAGGCATAGAGGCCGATGGCGAAGGAGTAGTTGGCGATGTTGTGCACGTCGTTGGTCCACAGGGCAAAGATGCTGTAGCGACCCCAGCGGCGACCTTCGGCCTTGGTCGGCGCCAGGTCCTGGTTGTGCAGCCTCGGGCTCAGTGCCAGGGACGCGGTGTGGTCTTCGAGGGCGGGGGTGGAGGAGGGCAGATCCAGCGCGATGTTATTGGAGAGACTTGTACGCATTCCGGCAGGCTCCTGATTCTCGGCGCAGCGATGACTGTGCATGAGCGCGGGGCTCGACAAATCTTCGTTGCGGCGGGCGAGCATCATTGGTTACGGGGCATCTGCAGCCTGTACGGGATAGGGCGCTTCAGGCTTGCGGATCTAAAGTGTGTGTATGTTTTATATAAGTTGTATACAAAACATGTGTCGACTTAAGCCAGATCTATGCCACCTATGAATCTATTCGAAGAAGCGCTAATTTCCTTTCGTTATGAACTTTGAATAACTAACTGAAATACCGTGATTTAAAACTGACCGTTTAAACAGGTATTTATTTTTTGGCGAACGCCAGGGGAGAAAGGAGGACGGATAAGGCGGGAGGTTGGGTGTAACCTTTCGGGGCAGTTACGGAGCAAGTGCACACAAAAATGGCACCTGTGGTGACATTTTTGTGTACAGAGTTTGGCGCTCGCTTAGACGGCCTTGGATTTGGCGATGATGTTCCCGGCGTGCAGCCCGCATTCTTTCTGCGTGGCTTCTTCCCACCACCAGCGGCCTTCGCGCTCGTGTTGGTTCGGCAGCACCGGGCGGGTGCAAGGTTCGCAGCCAATGCTGATGAAGCCGCGTTCATGCAGGCTGTTGTAAGGCAGTTCGAGCATACGGATGTAGCCCCAGACTTCTTCGCTGGTCATCTGCGACAGGGGGTTGAATTTGTACAGGGTGCGCTCCGGGGTAGAGAACGCCGTGTCGATTTCCAGCACCGCCACCTGGCTGCGGGTGCCGGGGCTCTGGTCGCGGCGCTGGCCGGTGGCCCAGGCGCGGACATCGGTCAGTTTGCGCCGCAGCGGCTCGATCTTGCGGATGCCGCAGCACTCGCCATGACCGTCCTTGTAGAAGCTGAACAGGCCTTTTTCCTTCACGAAGGGTTCAAGTTTCGTGTGGTCCGGCGACACCAGTTCGATGTCGATCTTGTAGTGCTCGCGCACCTGGTCGATAAACCGATAGGTCTCCGGGTGCAGGCGACCGGTGTCGAGGCTGAACACCTTGACGTTCTTGTTCAGTTTCCAGGCCATGTCCACCAGCACCACGTCTTCGGCGCCGCTGAAGGACAACCACAGGTCATCGCCGAATTCGGCGAAAGCCAGCTTGAGGATGTCCTGCGGGGACTTGTTGGCATAGGTCGTGGCGAGTTCCACGACGTCAAACGATGGGCTCATCAGGGCGGTTTCCTACAGGTCGGTGGCGCTGGGCGCTCTATATGGGGCTGATGGTAACAAAAGCTGTCGGGGCTGGCGCGTCCCTGTGCGTTGCGCGGGCTTCGATGAATGGCTAGAGTCGGCAGGCCTTTTGTTCGCTCAACCGATAAACATCAAAAAAATGGGAGTGTCTTGTGGAAATTGCCTGTCTCGACCTGGAAGGTGTGCTGGTCCCGGAGATCTGGATCGCCTTCGCTGAAAAAACCGGGATTGACGCCCTCAGGGCAACCACTCGGGACATTCCCGACTACGACGTGCTGATGAAGCAACGGTTGCGCATCCTGGACGAGCATGGCCTCAAGCTCGCCGATATCCAGGAAGTCATCGCCACCCTCAAGCCGCTGGACGGCGCCATCGAATTCGTCGACTGGCTGCGCGAGCGCTTCCAGGTGGTGATTCTGTCGGACACGTTCTACGAATTTTCCCAACCGTTGATGCGCCAGTTGGGCTTCCCAACCTTGCTCTGTCATCGTCTGATTA
Organism: Pseudomonas sp. OA65; assembly: GCF_017498305.1. Taxonomy (NCBI): domain Bacteria; kingdom Pseudomonadati; phylum Pseudomonadota; class Gammaproteobacteria; order Pseudomonadales; family Pseudomonadaceae; genus Pseudomonas; species Pseudomonas sp. OA65. Next base: position 29,141 of record NZ_JAGDEZ010000049.1, on the reverse strand, counting down.
CCGATGACGGCGGGCGGGTGACCGGCTACCAGTTGCGTCAGAAAGATCCCAAGCGCCAGTCGGTTTTGGCTTTCAAGAGCCTGTACTACCGGGTGATTGCGGCGGGGGATTCCTACAACGACACCACGATGCTGGGCGAAGCCGACGCCGGGATTCTGTTCCATGCGCCTGAAAATGTGATTCGCGAATTCCCGCAATTCCCGGCGGTGCACACGTTTGCCGAGTTGAAGCAGGAATTCCTCAAGGCTTCGAACCGCAATCTGAGCCTGTAAACCAGTTAGACCTGGACAGGCACAGGACCTGTGGGAGCGAGCCTGCTCGCGATAGCGGTGGTTCAGCCAGCATTGATGTTGACTGATGCGACGCCATCGCGAGCAGGCTCGCTCCCACAGGGGGTATAGGGTCAGCCTGTGGGAGCAAGGCTTGCCCGCGATGCTTTAGAGGTTCTGCAAGGTTTCGAGCAACACCCGAACCTTGGTAATCGACTCCTGATACTCGGCCTCCCAATCCGAGTCCGCGACAATCCCGCCGCCACCCCAGCAGCACACCTGCCCATCCTTCACCAGCAAACTGCGGATGGCGATCGAGCTATCCATTTCCCCGCGCACATCCAGGTACAGCAACGAGCCGCAATACAGCCCGCGCCGGGTCGGTTCGAGTTCGTCGATGATTTGCATGGCGCGGATTTTCGGCGCGCCGGTGATCGAACCGCCGGGGAAGCTGCCGGCGATCAGGTCCAAGGCGTCCTTATCCACAGCCAGTTCGCCGGTCACGCTGCTGACCAGGTGATGCACGTTGGGGTAGCTTTCCAGGCTGAACAACTCCGGCACCCGCACCGAGCCGATGCGGCAGGTGCGGCCCAGGTCGTTGCGCAGCAGGTCGACGATCATCAGGTTTTCCGCCCGGTCCTTGGGGCTGGCCAGCAGCTCGGCGGCGTGGGCCGCGTCTTCCTCGGGCGTTGGGCCACGAGGGCGGGTGCCCTTGATTGGGCGAGTTTCCACCTGGCCTTCGCTGACCTTGACGAAGCGCTCCGGGGACAGGCTCAGCACCGCGCCGCCATCGGGCAGGCTCTGGAAGCCGGAAAACGGCGTCGGGCACGCCGCCCGCAGCGCCTGGTAAGCGGCCCAGGCATCACCCTGGCAAGGCGCGCGAAAGCGTTGGGCAAAGTTGACCTGGTAGCAGTCGCCGGCCTGGATATACGCCTGGATGCGTTCGAACGCCTGTCGATAGGCCTCGGCGCTGAGGTCCGGCGTCATAGGGCCTTCAAGATTGAACGGGGAAATGGGCGCCGGGGTCGTCTGGCTGAACAGCGCGATCAGGCGCTGGCGTTCGCCTTCGCCACAATGGGGGTGGAACACCAGTTGGCTGGTGCCTGCCTGATGGTCGCTGACCAGCACCCAGTCGTACACGCCAAAACGTGCGTCGGGCAGTTGCAAGTCGTCCCGGGCGTGGGACGGCAGGGTTTCGAGGTGTCGGCCGAAGTCGTAGCTCAAGTAGCCGATCAGGCCGCCGGCGAAGGGCAATTGCACCGTGGCCGGCAGTACCGCGTCGCCCAGTTGCGTCAGATGAGTACGCAGGCGTTGCAGGAAATCGCTGCCGCTCTCGTCTGGCAGCACGGTCAGTTGTTCCAACGGCCAAGCGCTGAGCAAGTCGTAACGCCCACGCCCGGCGCTTGGCCGGCCACTGTCGAGCAGCACGCTGCCGGGGGCATGACGGATCGCCGCGAAGTATTCGGCGGGGTTGGCGCGGTAGGGCAACGGGTGTACGGAGCAGGTTGGCATGGGCGGGGCGGATCGGCCGTTCAGGCGGGGGAGCGATTGTAATCCCCCGTAGGATTTGCTCCTAGAGGGATGTCGGTATTGAACAGGTCTGAAGCTTCAATGAGACCCGTGGCGAGGGAGCTTGCTCCCGCTGGGCTGCGAAGCGGCCCCCTGGGCAGTTGAGCCCGATCATTCTGATACACCGAGGTGCTGGGCTTTGGGGTTGCTGCGCAACCCAGCGGGAGCAAGCTCCCTCGCCACAGGTTTTAACCCTTAACCTCATTCAGCCTTCAAACCTCAGCATCAGCCATCAAGCCTCAGGCTCAAGTATCAGCTTCACCCCTCAACCGGCGGAATATGCCCAAACAACTCCTGGGCAAACGCCACGCGCTCTTCCGCGGTTTCGATAACGCCGCGGGCCTGGAGTTCTTCCAGGCGGGCTTCCACCGCGTGGGTGCGCAAGGTCAGGCCGCAGTCGTTGGCGATCTGGATGTTCAAACCCGGCCGGGCATTCAGTTCCAGGATCAACGGGCCTTTCTCCTGGTCCAGCACCATGTCGACGCCGATGTAGCCCAGCCCGCACAATTCATAGCAACCGGCGGCCAGTTTCATGAAGCCGTCCCAGTAGGGCAGTTGCACGCCATCCACCGCGTTGGTGGTATCGGGGTGTTTGGTGATGATGTTGTTCAGCCAGGTGCCGCGCAGGGTCAGGCCCGTGGCAAGGTCGACGCCCACGCCGATGGCGCCCTGGTGCAGGTTGGCCTTGCCGCCGGACTGACGGGTCGGCAAGCGCAGCATGGCCATCACCGGATAGCCCATCAGCACGATGATGCGGATGTCCGGCACGCCTTCGTAGCTGATGCTCTTGAAGATCTGGTCCGGCGTCACGCGGTACTCGATCAGCGCTCGGTCACGGTGCCCGCCCAAGGAATACAGGCCAGTGAGGATGCTGGAGACATGGTGCTCGATCTCCTCATGGCTGATGATCTTGCCGGATACCGTGCGGTAGCGACCTTCGAAGCGGTCGGCGATGACGATGATGCCGTCGCCGCCCGCGCCCTGGGCTGGCTTGATGACGAAGTCGGTGCGCCCGCCGATGATCTCGTCGAGCTTGTCGATTTCCTTCTCGGTGGAGATCACCCCATACAGCTCCGGCACATGAATGCCGGCAGCGATGGCCCGTTCCTTGGTGATGATCTTGTCATCGACGATGGGGTACAGGCTGCGCTTGTTGTACTTGAGCACATAATCGGCATTACGCCGGTTGATGCCCATGATGCCCCGGGCTTCCAGGGCCTTCCAGGTCTTCCAGAAGCCGAACATCAGGAGTCTGCCTTGAGGAAGGCCTTGAACCGCACCAGCTCGGTCAGGCGGTAGCCGCGATAACGACCCATGGCCAGCATGAAGCCCACCAGGATCAGCAGGATCGCCGGGAAGGTGAACACGAAGTAGACCAGTTCCGGCACGCTCATGATCAGGTGCGCCAGGGACGCGGCGAACAGGGTACCGATGGCGACTTTCATCGCGTGGCCGGCGCCGCGTTCTTCCCAGGTGATGGACAGGCGTTCGATGGTCATGGTCAGGATCACCATCGGGAACAGCGCCACGGACAAGCCGCGTTCCAGGCCCAGCTTATGGCTGAACAGGCTGATGGCGGCGATCAGCACCACCACGAACGTCAGCACCACCGAGAGCCTCGGCAGCATTTGCAGCTTGAGGTGCTCCAGGTACGAACGCAGTGACAGGCCCAGGGTGGTGATCACCGTGAACAGGATGATACCGAAGCCCAGTTGGGTTTCGCGGAAGGCCAGGGCGATCAGCACCGGGGTGAAGGTCCCCAGGGTTTGCAGGCCGATCAGGTTGCGCAGCACCAGGATCACCAGCACGCCAATCGGGATCATCACCATGATCATGAAGGTTTGCTGGGTCTGCAGCGGCAGGCCGTAGAGCGAGTATTCGAGGAAGTTGGCGTCGGTGTTCTCGTCCGTCAGCTTGGCCAGGCGAATGGCGTTCATTTCGCTGTTGTTCATGCTGAAGGTGACGGTGGCTTTCTTGCCGCCATCGACGGTGATCAGGTTTTCATCGCCGGTCCACCACAGCAGGCGGTCGGTGGGCAGGCCTTGCTCGCCGGTATCCGGGTTGAAATACAGCCAATCGGTGCCGTTGAAACTGCGCAGCCACAGTTCAGGTGTCTGCGGCTGGTCGGCCACCAGGCGGATGGTGTGGACCTTTTCCACCGGCACATGGGCGATGGACAACACCAATTCGACGATGCGTGCCTTGTTGGCCGACGAAGGATCACCGGCCAGCAACAACTTGACGTTGTCGTCGTTGAGGTTGTTGACCCGCTTGATCGCTTCGCTGATGAACGTCTCGACGTCGGCCGAGTGCTGGCGGATCGGTGCGAGCAGGGCTTCGGCGGCGAGTTTTTCCGGGCCTTCGACGGCGATGCTGTCGCGGAAGGTCGGGCCTTTGATCTTGGTTTTCTCGGCGCTGTAGCGCTTGGTCAGCACCAGGCGGTAATAAAGGGTCTGGTTGCCCTTGGCGCGACGGGCCGACCAGGTCACCTTGCGGTTGCCGTCGACCCGGTTCACCGCCACACCGTAGTTATTGGAAATGAAACTCTCGTTGAGGCTCACGTAGTCGCGGCTCAGGGGCGGCACGAACATCTGGATCTTCACCGGATCCTTGGCGTTGGGTACGAATTCGACCTTGGCGTCGATGTTCCACAAGTCGTCGGTGGCGTCTTCGGTGACCGGGATGCCGAGCACGAAAATCTGATAGGCCGTTACCGACAGGCCCAGCACCACCAGGATGGCGATCAGCATTTTCAAATGGAGGGTAAGGGAGCGCATTGGAATTACTCTGCGGTTTGAGCGGCATTGGCGCAGGCGGGTTTGCCGGCAGCGTATTTAAGACTGGGGTCGACCAGCGCGTCGAAGCGCTTGAGCGCCTCGGAGCCGATCAGCAGCGGGTATTGGAAGGCGCTGCGGTCGGTCAGGTTCACTTCGATGCTGCGCAGGGCCGAGCCCATGCAGATATCCAGTTCGATGACCGGCCGGGCCGTGTATTTCTTGCCTTCTTCCGGGTCGTAGTCACCGGCGCGGCGCTTGATCTTGCTGACCCGGGCCAGCGGGCGTTCGATGGGGTGCGAGTGCGCCGCGTCGATGGCCAGATAAAAGCGCACCCAGGATTCGCCATTGCGCTTGAAGCGCTTGATGTCCCGGGCGCTGAGGGACGCGGTCTTGGCGCCGGTGTCCAGCTTGGCGGCGACCTCCAGGTCGATACCCTGCAGGGCGGCATATTCGTTGAGGCCGTACACGGTTTTTTCACCCGCCACGGCAAGCCCCGGCAGGCACATGAAATAGAAAGCAGCAGATAAGGGCTTGAGTGTCATAGATCCTGGTGCGCAGCGTTCCGTTTATCGGTTCAGGCCCTGGCATTACTGCACAAGCTCCCTAGGCAGCCTTTCTCTATAAAAGGAGAGCGGCGAATAACCGCGGCATTCTAGCACGGTGGTTTTCTGACGCCACCGCTGGCCGGAGGCTACGATTCTCCTCATGCATTAGGTGTCGCCAAGGCGTTTATTAGACGATTGTCGACAATGTTGATTTTTGTTTTGACGTTAAGGGCGCTATTGGTTAGTTTTTGCCATATTGATTTTCAAGGTGTCGACAATATGCTCGATCAGCTCGAAACCCCTGTGATGGTCCAAGACGACTCGGAGACCCTGTCCGAAAACGTCTTCCGGCGTATCCAGGCCGCTATCGTCAAGGGCGAGATCGCCCCTGGCAGCAAAATCTCCGAGCCCGAGCTGGCGCGCACCTATGGCATCAGCCGCGGGCCGCTGCGCGAGGCGATCCACCGCCTGGAAGGCCAGCGCCTGCTGGTGCGGGTGCCGCACGTCGGGGCCCGGGTGGTGTCGCTGAGCCACGCCGAGTTGCTGGAACTCTATGAAATTCGTGAATCCCTCGAAGGCATGGCCTGCCGCCTGGCGGCCGAACGCATGACCTTGGAAGAAATCGACGAGCTGCGCCGGGTCCTGGAGACCCACGAGCGCGATGCGGCGTTCCAGGCCGGTGTCGGTTACTACCAGCAGGAAGGCGATTTCGACTTTCATTACCGGATCATCCAGGGCAGCGGCAACCGCACCCTGACGCAGATGCTCTGCGGCGAGCTATACCAATTGGTGCGCATGTACCGCATCCAGTTCTCCACCACGCCCAACCGTCCGCGCCAGGCCTTTGCCGAGCACCATCGGATTCTCGACGCCATCGCCGACCGTGACGGCGAACTGGCTGAATTATTGATGCGCCGGCACATCGGCGCGTCCAAACGCAACATTGCGCGTCATTTCCAGGACAGCGCCGCCACTGAACGAGGTGAGTCATGAGCAACAGCACTCCAGGCCAGCGTTTCCGCGATGCGGTCGCCAGCGAGCATCCGCTGCAAGTGGTCGGCACGATCAACGCCAACCACGCGCTGCTGGCCAAGCGCGCCGGTTTCAAGGCGATCTACCTGTCGGGTGGCGGCGTGGCGGCCGGCTCCCTCGGCGTGCCGGACCTGGGCATCACCGGCCTGGATGACGTGTTGACCGATGTGCGTCGCATCACCGATGTATGCGACCTGCCGCTGCTGGTGGACGTGGACACCGGTTTCGGCTCCTCGGCGTTCAACGTGGCGCGCACGGTCAAGTCGATGATCAAGTTCGGCGCGGCGGCGATCCATATTGAGGACCAGGTCGGCGCCAAGCGTTGCGGCCACCGGCCGAACAAGGAAATCGTCTCCCAGCAGGAGATGGTCGACCGCATCAAGGCCGCCGTCGATGCCCGCACCGATGACAGTTTCGTGATCATGGCCCGTACCGATGCCCTGGCGGTGGAAGGCTTGGAATCGGCCTTGGACCGCGCCGCTGCGTGCATCGAGGCCGGTGCCGACATGATTTTCCCCGAAGCCATCACCGAGCTTGAAATGTACAAGCTGTTCGCCAGCCGCGTGAAAGCGCCGATCCTGGCCAACATCACCGAATTCGGCGCGACCCCGCTCTATACCACCGAACAACTGGCCGGCGCCGACGTGTCCCTGGTGCTGTACCCGCTGTCGGCCTTCCGCGCCATGAACAAGGCGGCCGAGAACGTCTACACCGCGATTCGCCGCGACGGCACGCAACAGAATGTCATCGACACCATGCAGACCCGCATGGAGCTTTACGATCGCATCGACTACCACGTCTTCGAGCAGAAGCTCGATGCGTTGTTCGCGGCGAAGAAATGAAAAGATCGCAGCCTCGCTTCGCTCGACAGCTCCTACATTATTGGGCCGCGTAGGCGCTGTGTAGGCGCTGTGTAGGCGCTGTCGAGTGCAACGAGGCTGCGATCTTTTTTCCAATCTCTACAAATCTAAAAAATGGAGACAGCAAATGGCCGAAGCAAAAGTACTCAGTGGCGCCGGGCTCCGTGGCCAGGTGGCCGGGCAAACCGCTTTGTCCACCGTGGGCCAATCGGGTGCCGGACTGACCTATCGCGGCTACGACGTTCGCGACCTGGCGGCAGATGCGCAATTTGAAGAAGTCGCCTACCTGCTGCTGTACGGCGAGCTGCCGACCCAGGCCCAACTGGACGCCTACACCGGGAAACTGCGCCAGTTGCGCGATTTGCCCCAAGCCTTGAAAGAAGTGTTGGAGCGCATTCCCGCCGACGCCCACCCGATGGACGTGATGCGCACCGGTTGCTCGTTCCTGGGTAACCTGGAACCCGAGCAGGATTTCTCCCAGCAGCACGACAGGACCGACCGCCTGTTGGCCGCGTTCCCGGCGATCATGTGCTACTGGTATCGCTTCAGCCACCAGGGCCAGCGCATCGACTGCGTGACCGACGAAGCGTCCATCGGCGGCCACTTCCTGCACCTGCTGCACGGCAAGAAGCCGAGCGAGCTGCACGTCAAGGTGATGAATGTCTCGCTGATCCTCTACGCCGAGCACGAATTCAACGCTTCGACCTTCACCGCCCGGGTCTGCGCCTCCACGCTGTCGGATCTGTTCTCCTGCATCACCGCCGCCATCGGTTCGCTGCGCGGCCCGCTGCATGGCGGTGCCAACGAGGCGGCGATGGAAATGATCGAGCGCTTCAGCTCACCCCAGGACGCCATTGAAGGCACCCTCGGCATGCTGGCGCGCAAGGACAAGATCATGGGCTTCGGCCACGCGATCTATAAGGACAACGACCCGCGCAACGAGGTGATCAAGGGCTGGTCGAAAAAACTCGCTGACGAAGTGGGCGACACGGTGCTGTTCCCGGTCTCCGAAGCCATCGACAAGACCATGTGGGAGCAGAAGAAACTGTTCCCCAACGCCGATTTCTACCATGCCTCGGCGTACCACTTCATGGGCATCCCGACCAAGCTGTTCACGCCGATCTTCGTTTGCTCGCGCCTGACCGGCTGGGCCGCCCACGTGTTCGAACAACGCGCCAACAACCGCATCATCCGACCGAGCGCCGAGTACACCGGCGTCGAACAGCGCAAGTTCGTGCCAATCGAACGACGCTGAGCTGGAGGGTTCTAGCCGCCGGAACTGGATGACCCCGAAACCCTGTGGGAGCGAGCCTGCTCGCGATAGCGTCGGGTCAGCAGCATCAATGTTGGCTGACACACCGCAATCGCGAGCAGGCTCGCTCCCACAGGGGAACAGGTTATTTCAGTGGCTGCGCCAACCCTTTTGAAACCACCGTGACCCGAGTCCTGACGATGAACACAGAATTTCGCAAACCGCTGCCCGGCACTTCGCTGGATTATTTCGACGTTCGCGAGGCCGTGGATGCCATTCGCCCCGGCGCCTACGACGGCCTGCCGTACACCTCCCGCGTGCTGGCGGAAAACCTGGTGCGGCGCTGCGACCCGGCCACGCTGCGCGAGTCGCTGCTGCAACTGATCGAGCGCAAGCGCGACCTGGACTTCCCGTGGTTCCCGGCGCGCGTGGTGTGCCATGACATCCTCGGCCAGACTGCCCTGGTGGACCTGGCTGGCCTGCGCGACGCCATCGCCTTGCAGGGTGGCGACCCGGCGCAGGTCAACCCTGTGGTGCCGACGCAACTGATCGTCGACCATTCCCTGGCGGTGGAAAGCGGTGGTTCCGACCCGCAAGCCTTCGCCAAGAACCGCGCCATCGAAGACCGCCGCAACGAAGACCGCTTCCACTTCATCAACTGGACCAAGAAAGCCTTCAAGAACGTCGATGTGATTCCGCCGGGCAACGGGATCATGCACCAGATCAACCTGGAAAAAATGTCGCCGGTGATCCAGCAGCGTGACGGCGTGGCCTTCCCGGACACTTGCGTGGGCACCGACAGTCACACGCCCCATGTTGATGCCTTGGGCGTGATCGCCATCGGCGTCGGTGGCCTGGAAGCCGAAAGCGTCATGCTCGGTCGCGCCTCGTGGATGCGCCTGCCGGAAATCGTCGGCGTCGAGCTGACCGGCAAGCTGCAACCGGGCATTACCGCCACCGACATGGTGCTGGCGCTGACCGAGTTCCTGCGCAAGCAGAAAGTCGTCGGGGCGTGGCTGGAGTTCTTCGGCGAAGGCGCCAGCGCCCTGACCCTGGGCGACCGCGCGACCATCTCCAACATGGCCCCGGAATACGGCGCCACGGCGGCGATGTTCCATATCGACCAGCAAACCATCGATTACTTGAAGCTCACCGGCCGCGAAGACACCCAGGTGCAGTTGGTGGAAACCTATGCCAAGCACGTGGGCCTGTGGGCCGATAGCCTCAAGGGCGCGCAATACGAGCGTGGCCTGACCTTCGACCTGTCGTCGGTGGTGCGCAACATGGCAGGTCCCAGCAACCCCCACGCCCGTGTCGCGGTGTCGGACCTGGCCGCCAAAGGCATTTCCGGCCAGTGGGACGATGTGCCCGGACAAATGCCCGACGGCGCGGTGATCATCGCCGCGATCACCAGTTGCACCAACACCAGCAACCCGCGCAACGTGATCGCCGCCGGCCTGCTGGCGCGCAACGCCAACCGCCTGGGCCTGGCCCGCAAGCCGTGGGTCAAGTCGTCTCTGGCCCCGGGTTCGAAAACCGTGGCGTTGTACCTGGATGAAGCCGGCTTGACGTCCGAACTCGAGAAGCTGGGCTTCGGCGTGGTGGCGTTCGCCTGCACCACTTGTAACGGCATGTCGGGTGCGTTGGACCCGGTGATCCAGCAGGAAATCATCGATCGCGACCTGTACGCCACCGCCGTGTTGTCGGGCAACCGCAACTTCGACGGGCGTATCCATCCGTACGCCAAGCAGGCGTTCCTGGCGTCGCCGCCGCTGGTGGTCGCGTATGCCATCGCCGGGACCATCCGCTTCGACATCGAGAAGGATGTGCTGGGCGTGGTGGACGGTCGGGAAATCCGCCTCAAGGACATCTGGCCGAGCGACGAAGAAATCGACGCGGTGGTCAAGGCCTCGGTGAAACCCGAGCAGTTCCGCCAGGTGTACATCCCGATGTTCGCCATCCAGGAAGACACCGGGCCGAAAGTGACGCCGCTGTACGACTGGCGCCCGCAAAGTACCTACATCCGTCGTCCGCCGTATTGGGAAGGCGCGCTGGCCGGTGCGCGGCCGCTCAAGGGCATGCGCCCGCTGGCGGTGCTGCCGGACAACATCACCACCGATCACTTGTCGCCGTCCAACGCCATCATGCTGGACAGCGCCGCCGGTGAATACCTGGCGAAAATGGGCCTGCCGGAAGAGGACTTCAACTCCTACGCGACCCACCGCGGCGATCACCTGACCGCGCAACGCGCCACCTTCGCCAACCCGAAACTGTTCAACGAAATGGTCCAGGAAAACGGCAAGGTCAAGCAGGGCTCTCTCGCCCGAGTCGAGCCGGAAGGCAAGGTCATGCGCATGTGGGAGGCCATCGAGACCTACATGGAACGCAAGCAGCCGCTGATCATCATTGCCGGCGCCGACTACGGCCAGGGTTCGTCCCGGGACTGGGCGGCCAAGGGCGTGCGCCTGGCCGGTGTCGAGGCGATCGCGGCCGAAGGGTTCGAGCGCATCCATCGCACCAACCTGGTGGGCATGGGCGTGTTGCCGCTTGAGTTCAAACCGGGTACGGACCGCAAGACCCTGGGCATCGACGGCAGCGAAATCTATGACGTGATCGGCGAGCGCACCCCGCGGGCGACACTGACCCTGGTCATCACTCGCAAGGATGGCGAGCGCGTCGAGGTGCCGGTGACCTGCCGCCTCGATACCGCTGAAGAAGTGTCGATCTACGAAGCCGGGGGTGTGTTGCAACGCTTTGCCCAAGATTTCCTTGAGTCGGCGGTGGCCGTTTAAATCGCTTGGGTGGCCGGTGTTCTGGCCACCTATTTTTTCAGGAGTTAGAGCATGGCTCACTCGCCTCAAATCAAGATCCCAGCTACCTATATGCGTGGCGGCACCAGCAAAGGCGTGTTCTTCAGCCTGCAAGACCTGCCCGAAGCCGCCCGCGTCCCTGGCCCGGCCCGGGATGCCCTGTTGTTGCGGGTGATCGGCAGCCCCGACCCGTACGAGAAACAGATCGATGGCATGGGCGGCGCGACGTCCAGCACCAGCAAGACCGTGATCCTGTCCAAGAGCACCCGCGCTGACCACGATGTCGATTACCTGTTCGGCCAGGTATCCATTGATAAACCGTTCGTGGACTGGAGTGGCAACTGCGGCAACCTGTCGGCGGCGGTGGGATCGTTTGCCATCAGCAGTGGCTTGGTGGAACCCGGCCGTATCCCGCAGAACGGCGTGGCCGTGGTGCGGATCTGGCAGGCCAACATCGGCAAGACCATCATCGCCCATGTGCCGATCACCGAGGGCGCGGTGCAGGAAACCGGGGACTTCGAACTCGACGGCGTGACCTTCCCGGCGGCCGAAGTGCAATTGGAGTTCATGGACCCGGCGGCCGAGGAAGAGGGCGGTGGCGGCTCGATGTTTCCAACCGGCAACCTGGTGGACGACTTGGAAGTGCCAGGCGTTGGCACCTTCAAGGCGACGCTGATCAACGCCGGGATCCCGACGATTTTTATCAATGCCCAGGACGTCGGTTACACCGGCACCGAACTGCAGGGCGCCATCAACGGCGATCCCAAGGCGTTGGCGATGTTCGAAACCATTCGCGCCCACGGTGCCTTGCGCATGGGCTTGATCAAGCACCTGGACGAAGCCGCCCAGCGCCAGCACACACCGAAAGTGGCGTTCGTGGCACCGCCGGCGGATTACCTTTCCTCCAGCGGAAAAGCCGTGGCGGCTGGCGACGTTGACCTGTTGGTACGGGCGCTGTCCATGGGCAAGCTGCACCACGCCATGATGGGCACGGCAGCGGTGGCCATCGGCACGGCCGCGGCGATTTCCGGCACCGTGGTAAACCTTGCGGCCGGCGGCATCGAACGCAACGCGGTGCGTTTCGGCCACCCGTCCGGCACCTTGCGCGTCGGCGCCGAGGCCAGCCAGGTCAATGGCGAATGGACCGTGAAAAAAGCCATCATGAGCCGCAGTGCGCGGGTTTTGATGGAAGGGTTCGTGCGGGTGCCGGGGGATGCTTTCTAACTCGATGCTTCAGGAACAATACAAAACCTGTGGGAGCGAGCCTGCTCGCGAAAGCGGTGTGTCAGTCCACATCAATGTTGAATGTGCCGACCCTTTCGCGAGCAAGCCCGCTCCCACAGTGGATTGGTGGTGAACACAGAATCTTCGAACATCCACGATCAAACCTGTGGGAGCGGGCTTGCTCGCGAAAGCGGTGTGTCAGTCCACATCAATGTTGAATGTGCCGACCCTTTCGCGAGCAAGCCCGCTCCCACAGTGGATTTGTGGTGAGCACAGAATCTTCGAACATCCACGATCAAACCTGTGGGAGCGGGCTTGCTCGCGATGGCGGTGGATCAGTCGACGCCAATGTTGAATGTGCCGACCCTTTCGCGAGCAGGCTCGCTCCCACAGTGGATTTGTGGTGAGCACAGAATCTGTGAACATCCACGATCAAACCTGTGGGAGCAGGCTTGCTCGCGAAAGCGGTGTGTCAGTCCACATCAATGTTGAATGTGCCGACCTCATCGCGAGCAGGCTCGCTCCCACAGTGGATTTGTGGTGAGCACAGAATCTTCGAACATCCACGATCAAACC
>NZ_JAGDEZ010000049.1:0-16127 GCF_017498305.1 Pseudomonas sp. OA65 | reverse complement strand
CGAAAGCGGTGTGTCAGTCCACATCAATGTTGAATGTGCCGACCTCATCGCGAGCAGGCTCGCTCCCACAGTGGATTTGTGGTGAGCACAGAATCTTCGAACATCCACGATCAAACCTGTGGGAGCGGGCTTGCTCGCGAAAGCGGTGTATCAGCCAAAAAGAATGTGATGGTCCCACAGCGGATGACTGTCAGCCTCCTGTCAGCGCTGTGATCACCAGCCCTACATTATTTTCCAGCTCCGCCACCGGGTCGGCCCCGTCGGTGCTCAGCACAAGCAACCGGCTACCTCCTTCGGTAATGGCGGCCTTCAGCGGATCCGAGGGCTGGCGATGATGCAGCACCAGCGCCACGTCGTTGTCTTTCAATGTCGCACTCAACTGCTTGAGGGCTTCGGCTGTCCACTCGGCGTCGGGCCGGGTGTCGGTGCTGATGGCGTCCAGGTTGAGCCCGCTGATCAGGTAGCCGAAATGCTCGCTCAGGCTGACCACGCTCAAGTTATCGGCGCTGGCGAGGCGTTTTTCGCTGTCGGCGCTGAGTTTGAGCAGGCGTTGCTTGAGGGCCGCCAGGTTGGCGTCGATTTTCGTTTTGTCCGCCGGGGCCAGGCGCACCAGGTCGGCGGCGATCACGTCGGCCATGCGCCCCAGGTTATGGCTGGCCATCCATGGTTGGCTTGCCAGGCCGTCAATCATGCCCGGTTGCACGGCGATACCGGGCAGGGCGCCGTCCACCGGGCGTGCGGCATCGACTTCGACGATGCGGATATTGCTGCGTCGGGCCATGGGGTACAGCGGATCGTCCGGCCACAGCGAGCGCAGGCCGATCACGCCGTCGGCATTGCTGGCCAGTTTGCTCAAGGCCGGTGCGCCCCGGCCGCTGAAGTAGGCGCTCTGCCGGGTGCCGGGCAGATTGGCGGGCGCGGCCCGCTCCAGGCTGACGTCGGTGCCCTTGAGCAAGGCCTCGCTCAACCCATAGGTGACCGGCAGCGATGCCAGCAGACGGACCTTTTCGTCGGCGAATGACGAGGTGACGGCCACGCCGCACAACGCGACGGCCAGGGTCAGTTGTCGCAGTGAAAAAACCATTTATCCAAGATTCCCTTTGAGGCTGGGGACGACACCCCGGGCGATGGCGCTCAGGGCGAAAGCGATGCCGGCCACCAGGATGATCGCGGCGCCGGACGGGATCGGCAGGTCGAACACAATCGGCGCGAGGATCCCGCACAAGGTACTGACGGTGGCGATCAGCACCGAACACCAGAAGAAGCCTTTCAATGATTGGCTGAGCAAGCGCGCCGCCGCAGCGGGAATCACCAGCAACGCGCCCACCAGGATGGCGCCGATGACTTTCACCGCCGCCACGGTGATCAACGTCACCAGGACCACGAACAGGTAGTCCAGGGTCTTGACCGCCACCCCGCGCACCGCCGCCAGTTGCGGATTGAAGCTGGCGAGCATGATGCGGTTGTACAGCGGCAAGGCCAGGGCCATCACCAGCGAGCCGACCACGGCCAGTACCAGCAGGTCGTTGCCATTGACCGTCAGCACCGAGCCGAACAGTACGTTTTCCAGGATGTGCACGTTGATCTTGCCCGCCAGGATCAGCAGCAGGCTAGCCCCCAGGGCCAGGGACACCGACAGGAACACGCCGATCAGCGTATCGGGCGCCAGGCCGGTGCGGTTGCGCAGGTAGTTGAGCAGGATGCCGAACAACAGGCAGTAGCCGAACAGGCTGCCGTAAGGCCCGGTGTAGGGTTCACCGAGCAGGATACCAATGGCCACGCCAGTCAGCGCCGCATGGCCCACCGCCTCGGAGAAAAACGCGAAGCGCTTGACCACCACCAGCGTGCCGAGGCCGCCCAGTACCGGGCCGATCAACAGCCCGGCCAGCAATGCATTGACCACGAAACCGTAGGCCAGCGCTTCAGGCAAGTAACCGGCCGATGCCCAGCCCTGGACCATCAAACGAAAGGCTTCATAACTCATCAGGCCGCGCTCCCGTTCGTGCGTGGATGGGTGGAAAACAACGTCAGCAGCCGCTCCGGGGTCAGGGTCTGGCGCGGTGGACCGTCGAACAGCACCCGACGATTCAGGCCGGTGACACGGTCGGCCAAGCGTCCGACGGCCTCTAGGTCATGTTCGATCCACAGCACGGTAATCCCGGCCAGGCGCCAGTCTTGCAGCAAGCGTTCGAACACCTGGATGCCGGCCTCATCCAGGGCTGACATCGGTTCATCCAGCACCAGCAGTTGTGGCGCGGGAATCAGCCCTTGGGCCAGCAATACCCGTTGCCGCTCGCCGCCGGACAGCGCGCCCATGCGCCGCTTGCGCTTGTCTTGCATGCCGACCCGCTCCAGAGCCTGGCCAATGGCGCCAGCGTAGTGCTTGCTCAAACCGAGAAACGCCGGTCGCCGCTGACACATGGCCGCCATGAAATCGTCCACCGTCATCGGCAGGCCCCGGTCGAATTCCAGCGCCTGGGGCACGTAGCCGATCACCCCGGGTTCGCCCGGCCATTGCAGGCTCAAGCGGCCCTGGTGCGGCATCTGCCCCAACAAGGTCTTGATCAGCGAGCTCTTGCCGCCGCCATTAGGGCCGACCAGGGCATGAATGCTGCCGGGCTCCACCTGAAAGGCGACGTTATCGAGAATGGTGGTGCGGCCCAGGTTCAGGCTGACCTCGGCGAACGTAATCAAGGGACCCGCGCGGTGCAGGGTGAGGGGTTCCTGGACAGTCATGCGCCGGACTCCTGGATCGCCCGGACCACGGTGTCGAGGTTCCCGGCCATTTCTTTTTCGTACTTCTCGGCACTGTAGTCGCCGTAGGAAATGTGCGAGAGCGGGTACAACTTCACGCCCGATTCACGCTGGATGGTGTCGACGTAGGTGGAAGGGAAATCCATCTCCGAAAAGATCACCTTCACGTCCAGCTCGCGCAATTGATCGATGGTTTTCTTCAATTGGCTGGGGCTCGGCTCGATGCCATGGGCCGGCTCGACCACGGCGGTCACTTCCAGGCCGAATTCGCGCAGCAGATAGTCGTAGGCGGCATGCACCGTGGCGACCCGCAATTCGGCATTGGGGGCCTGGGTCAGTTTCGCCAGGGCGGCGGCGCGCATCTGCCGCAGGCGCTTGCCGTACGCGCGGGCATTCTGGGTGTACGCCTTGGCATTGTCCGGGTCGAGCTTGCCCAACTCCCGGGCAATGTTATTGACCTGGGCGATAGAGGCGCTGATGGACAGGAAAGTGTGCGGGTTTACCACTTTGCCCGCGCCTCGGGCGGCGGTGCCGGTGGCGGCCAGCAGGGGCACGTTCTCGTTGGCCTCGATGACCTTCACGTTCGGGGTTTCGCTGGCGGCGATCATGCGGTCGGCAAAATCGTCGTGACCGACGCCGTTGAGCACGATCACATCGAGGCCGCCGATACGCTTGATGTCTTCGGCCCGGGGCTCATAGGCGTGGGGGTTGAAACCGGCCGGGATCAGCGGCACGACCTCGGCCTTGTCACCGACGATGTTGGCCACGTAGCTGTAATACGGGTGCAAGGTGATACCGATGCGCAGGCGCTTGGCTGTTTCGGCGCTCACCGGCGAGGTGAACAGGCAGGCCAGCAGGCCGATCAATAGCAGGCGCAGCAAGGGTCGGCGTTGGGATGCAATAGGCATGGGCAAACGGTCTTCTCTCGAATGAAGGCGTGGGGTCAGTGCCGGTGCTGGCGGGTTACGCCGGCATCGAATTGCGCGACGATTTGTTGCCAGCCAGCGGCGGATAACGCCGTGTCGTCCAGGATGGTGGGCGTCGCGAGGCCTGTACTGCGGTTGAGCCAGATGTCCGGAGCGGCGTCGGACGCTTCGCCGATGCGCATCAGAAACGACCCGGCCACGGACGAATTGGCACTGGCGCCGAAGTAGGCCTGGTCCTGCAGTTGTTGCCAGGCATGGCCGCCGCGGCTCACCGAACTGGCGTCCTGGGCGAACGGCGCGAAGCCTTCCTCGGCCAGGGTTTGCGGAGCGGGCAGGGTTTGCTGGTCTTCGCGCAGCAAGCGGATTTCATCCAGGGTCACCCGCAGGTCGGCATAGATACCTTGCTCGGCGGCGCTGAGATCGCGGCGGGCGTCGAGCTGGTTCGAGGCCAGGTGAGGGGCCTCTTCGGCTTTGCCATGCCAGGCCACCACGGACCCGGCCACCAGCACGATGACCAGGCACAGCAGCAACACATACAGGGTTTCATGACCCGCGCCGGCGGGACGGATGACTTGAGTCGTGGCGTTGCTCATGGGGCCTCGATGTCGGCTTGGTCGATTTCCACCACGTGGCCGGGGCCGGCGTCGAAGAGCACGTAGAATTCAGCGTTCGGTTTTTTGAAGGTCAGCTTCGAGTCGGCGCCGAGCTTGCCCGGGACGAGGATGGTTTCGTCATAACCGATCACGTCGAGGGTCACCCCCGGCGCACCGCTGCCGTCGGAAAAACCACCGGTGCATTGGATCTGCTCGGCGTCGATGGCCTTGCACTCGCACATCGGGTTGTGGGCCAGGACGCTGGTGCTTGCGCCGACGCATAACAGCAGCGCCAAGCCCTTGGATAAGGCGCGAAGGGTCATGGTTTGGCTCCTTGATTCTTCAGCCAGGCGACGGTAGCCGGGGAGGCCTGGTTCAGGGGGATGGAAGCCTGATGCATCGAACCGTCCCAACCCTCCAGGGTTATCCACAGTTCGGCGTCGGGCTGGGTCTTTGCCGGGACTGGCAACAAGGCACCCATACGGTAGGGCGATCCGAAGAAAATCACCCCGGCGGCCCTGAGGCTGCGAGGTTTGCCGATGCGCAGGTAGGTGGCCTTGACCTGGCCGGTACAGCTTTGGCACAGGGCCGCGTTGAAGTGCTTCATGGGCCCGGCAGGCCCTTGGACGCGTGGGGCTTCGTTGCGAAATTCCGCCAGGCGCAGGCTCCAGGGTCCGACCTTGACTTCGCCGACTTCCCGCTCGCCCAGCCCGGCATCACCGCGGAACAGCGCGGCTTCGGAGAGGTATTTGGGCATGAACCCCAGGGGGATCAGCAGCAATAGCACGTTGAGGTGGAAACGCCATTTATGCCAGAACAGGCTCAGGCGCGACGGTGATGAAGCGGCATTGGATGGGTTCACAGGCTGCCCTCCGACGATTCGCGGTGGACGGACGGCTGCAATGCCTGCGCGAGGCGGGCGCCACGGGTGGGTTTTTGGCTACGCTTGAAGGCATTGGCGGTGGCCAGGGCCGTGCGTTTGGTCCAGATCAGCAGCCCGCTGAGGACCATCATGCTCATGATCAAGCCGAAGAAAAACCAGATGAGCTTGATCCAGAGGCCGCCAAAATCCCCGGTGTGCAAGGGCCGCATGGATTCGGTGACGAACTCCAGGGTCGTGCGATCGGACAGCAGCCGCGAGGCGGCCACGTCACCGTTGTAGGGGTTGATGGTGGCAGTCTGGAACATCAGCGGATACCAGCCGCGGCCGCCGATTTCCAGATGGCTGTAGGCATTGGCGGGCAGGCTGATGAAACTTGCTTCCAGTCCCGGGATGCGTTGCTGGGCGATGTCGATGGCTCGGTCCAGGTTCAACAGCGGGGGCGGCAGGCCGTCGACGGACACCGGCACGTTTTCACGGGCCACCACCGGGATGACCGGTTCGCTGGAAATGGAGATCTGGTTGTCGCCCAGCAAGGCCTGGATCAGGAACCAGGTGCCTGTGACGGAGATGACCGCGATGAACCAGATCGACCAGATACCGCTGAGCCGGTGGAAATCACCCCAGAAAATCCGCGCGCCATGGCGAATTCGCAGGGTCGGACGCAAGAAGCCTTTCCAGAAACGCTTGTAGACCACCAGCCCGGTCACCAAGGACGCGAGCAACGGCAGGCCGAGGAACGACACCAGGTACCAGCCCCAGCTGTAGCCGTTGGTGAACGGCACCAGCCACCAGCCATGCAGGGCGCGGGTGAAGGCCTGGAAGTTGAACGTCGGCGCCGAGCCCTGGATGGCGCCGCTGTACGGGTTGACGTAGACCGTGTCGGGACGTCCGTCAGGGTAGGTCACGCCGACTTCCAGGGCAAAATGCGACTCGTCCGGGCGAATGATTCTTTGCACCTGGGTTTGCGGCTGGGCCTGCTTGATCGCGCTGATGATCTGGTCGTAGCTGAGCAGCGCGGCATCGTCCGAAGGCTTGCTGGCGCGCATCTCAGGGTTGACGAGCCAGACGATCTCCTGGCTGACCACCGCCAGGGTGCCGGTGACGCAGACAATGAGCACGAAGAACCAGATGGGCAATGCCAGCCAGCTATGGACCAGGAACCAGAGTTTGGAGCGGGATTTCTTCGACATGATTGAACGTCTTGATTCGATGAAAGGTTGCGTATTACGGGCTTCGTAACACCTGTGAACCCAAAAAGCAGGCCGTGGCTTTTGCCGACGCGGCCTGCTGCATCTAATTAAGACGAACGAGCGATCCCAATCCTGAAGGGAAAGATGAAAGAAAATGTTTCGCGTTTAGTTTTAGTGTTGCTGTGGCCAGGAGTGAGCTCCTGGCCACAGGGACCGTCAGCCTTGTTGAAACATCTCCCTGGCCCGTTGCTCGATCTGTTCCTGGCTCAGATCCTCTTTGTGTGTCGCCAGGAACCATAGATGCCCATAGGGATCCTTCAAGGTGCCGGTGCGATCCCCATAGAACTGGTCCTTGACCTCGGAAATCACCGTGCCGCCCGCGGCAATGGCCTGGGCGAATGCGCTGTCCACATCTTCGACATAGAGATGCAGGCCGACCGATGGCGATGTGTCCGGGTTGCTCAGCGGGCCTTGGTCGCAAGGCGTACCGAGCATGATCGGATACCCGTTGATCCGCAGCTCGGCGTGCCCGATGCCGCCGTCGGGCATGGCCAGGCGCATGACCTCGGTGGCATTGAAGGCTTTTTTATAGAAGTCGATGGCTTCGGCGGCTTTTTGAATGCCCAGGTAGGGCGTGATGTTATGGAAACCTTCGGGAATAGCGTTGACGCCCATGACGTTTCTCCTTTTGTTATGGGAGGCGAAGAGAGCCTTCGTCGATTTGCGCCCCTCCACTATAGGCCTGCGAGCCTGGGTGGGCGTGGAGCCCGACGAACGCTTCAGGGCTATTCCAGCAGATGGGCTCCCGGCCCCTGCTGGCCCAGCACATCGCCCTGATTGCGCAGCGGACACGCTTCCATCGACAGGCATCCGCAGCCAATGCAACCGTTGAGTCGATCACGCAGCGCCATCAATTGGCTGATGCGCTCGTCCAGGTCCCGGCTCCACTGTGCCGACAAGGTCTGCCAGTCGGCGGCGGTCGGGGCGCGGTTGTCTGGAAGGTTGTGCAACGCCTTGCCAATCTCCGCCAGGGGAATGCCCAGGCGCTGGGCGACCTTGATCAGCGCCACGCGGCGCAACACCGCCCGAGGGTAACGACGTTGGTTGCCCGGATTACGCGTGCTTTTGATCAGCCCCTTGGATTCGTAGAAGTGCAGGGCGGTCACCGCCACGCCGCTGCGGGCGGCCACTTGGCCGACGGTGAGTTCCTTGTGGACATCGATCTGCGTCATCGCTGCAATTCACCACTTGACCTTGACTTAACTAGAGGTTTTACCCTGCACGCCTTCGGATCGCAAGATCAGCCTGCATAGGGGACCTTTCATGCAATCGCCAAGGAACAATCGCAGTTTCACCCAACTGATGGAATTCGACATCGAACCTCAATGGCAGCAGGCGCTGGTCACAGCCTTGTCGGAACAGACCGAGCGCCTGGCCCGGGACCACCAGGGTTTCCTGAGTGCGAGTATCCAGGCCAGCGAGGATGGACGGCGCGTGCTCAACTATTTGCAGTGGCAAACCCGCGAGGCCGGCGAGGCGGCGCTTCGAAGCTTCGAAAGTGGCGACTCGGGTTTCTGGCGGCTGGTCCAGGCGCATCGTGCCAAAGCCGTCACGTTCGGTTCGTTCCAGGTGCTACGCAACATTGAGCGCAGCCTGGACAACGCGCTGCATTGCCAGTTGGTCGATTAAGCGCAACGGCTGATCCAAGTAGGCAATACCCACTATCGAAAGGGTTGATTTCTGCCGCGCAGGGCCGGCGGGTAGCCTTTGTTCATCGCCCAACTCTAGAACACCGGACACCCGCCATGAACCGTACTTTAGCTGTTTTGCTGCTGTTGACCGCCACCCTCCTGGGCGGTTGCGCCAGCTCCTCCCCGGAGCTGCGCCCCTACACCGCCGACGAGACTCGCGAACTGGCCCTTGAAGCCTTGAATCGCCGAGGCCTTTCGTTCGAGGAGTACCACGCCAAGAAAGCCGAGCTGCTCGGCTCGTCGCCGAAAAACGTGGGGTTCGACGATCAAGGCCAGATGAGCGCCGAGCAGGCCGTGCAACAGCCAGGCCGGTCAAGCTAAGGGACTGTACCGCTCAAAGTTTTGCCTAACTGTCCGTGGGTTTGGGCCAGGACGTGGGGTAGGGTCGTGACTTGACTGACCGCCCCTGATGGACTGACCTGACATGACCCTTTCGCTTGACCTACTGCTGGGCTTCGCCCTGTTTGCCCTGGTGACTTCGATCACGCCCGGCCCTAACAACACCATGTTGTTGGCCTCGGGTGTCAATTTCGGTTTCAACCGCACCATTCCGCACATGCTGGGCATTACCTGCGGCTTCTTTTCCCTGGTGCTGGCGGTAGGCCTTGGCCTGGGTGCGGTGTTCCAGACTTATCCACTGCTCTATACCGCGCTGCGCTACATCGGTGCCGCGTACCTGTTGTACCTGGCGTGGAAAATTGCCCACTCCGGTCCGGTTTCGGACAGCCAGCCGGGGAACAATACGCCGATCAGCTATTGGGGCGCCGCGGCGTTCCAATGGGTCAATCCCAAGGCCTGGATCATGGCCATCGGTGCCATCAGCACCTACACGCCACTCCAAGGCTACTTCTTCAATGTGCTGGTGATTGCGGCGGTGTTTGCCTTGATCAACCTGCCAAGCGTGAGCCTGTGGGTGGTGTGCGGCAGCCTGTTGCGCAACCTGTTGCGGGACCGTCGCTGGCTGCGCGTGTTCAACTGGGGCATGGCGCTGTTGTTGGTCGCTTCGATGTATCCGTTGTTGCTCGAAAGCATCAGTTGAGGGCTGAGCTTCGACGCGATGCCTGCTAAGCTCGCTGTTCAGGAGCGTTCCTACGCACTTTTAAATGAAGTCCGACTTCTTTAAGGTCTTTGATCAGGTATTGCTAGTCTCGAACCCAACGAGGGCGCCTGATCCCGGAGCAGGCTCTGCGAGTTTCCTATGAATAAACGTCCTTTATATTTCGACTACGCCGCCACCACGCCGGTGGATGAGCGGGTCATTCGGGTCATGGTCGAGTGTCTGGGCTTTGACGGCAATTTTGGCAACCCGGCCTCCAGTTCCCACGCCTTCGGCCAGGAGGCCCGGCGCTCGGTGGAGCGTGCCCGCCAGCAGGTGGCGCAATTGGTGGGGGCCCAGCCCGAACAGATCGTCTGGACGTCCGGCGCCACCGAATCCAACAACCTGGCTCTCAAGGGCGTAGCCCAGGCGCGCGGCGGTTCCGCCGGCCACATCATCACCAGCCTGATCGAGCACAAGGCGATTCTCGATACGGCGCGCCAACTCGAAGAGAGCGGCGTCGCGGTCACCTGGTTGGCGCCGGACGCCGAGGGGCTTGTCAGCCCACAGGCGGTTCGCGAGGCGTTGCGTGAAGACACGTTCCTGGTGTCGCTGATGTTGGTGAACAACGAACTGGGCACCGTCAACGACGTCATCGCCATCGGCGAGATCGTTCGAGAGCGCGGTGCGTTGTTTCATGTGGACGCCGCCCAAGGCGCCGGCAAGGTGCAGATCGACCTGGCCCGCTGGCCGGTGGACCTGATGTCTTTTTCCGCGCATAAAATCTACGGTCCCAAGGGTATCGGTGCGCTCTACGTCGGCGATCGCGCCCGACCACGGCTGTCGGCGCAGATTCATGGCGGTGGCCACGAGGGCGGTTTGCGTTCCAGGACCTTGGCGACCCACCAGATTGCCGCCATGGGCGCCGCATTCGAACTGGCAGCCGCGGCATTCGAAGAAGAACTCGCTAAAATCGCCCGATTGCGCAATCGTTTGCTCGAGCCGCTGCTGGCCTTGCCCGGAGTGTGTATAAACGGCAGTGCAAGCTGCCGGATTCCCCACACCCTGAGCCTGACGTTCAACGAAGGTGAGTTCAACCCGGTAGCATTAGGCGCATCGATTGCATTTTCCGCGACCTCGGCCTGTAATTCGGCGCAGAACACGCCGTCCCACGTGCTGCTGGCCCTGGGGCACGATGCCCGGGCGGCCGGGCGGACCATTCGCTTGAGCTTGGGGCGCTTTACCACCGAGCAGGATATCGATGAGGCGGTGCGGTTGATCAAGGCCGCGTGCGCGACTGCGCCGGCATTCTGGGCCACCACTCAATAAGCCGTCTTCGGCATCGAACAACAATTTCAATGAGCAGGAGAAACAATGAGCACCGAGCCTTTGCCCCATGGACTGGTTCCCCAGCGCCTGGCCCGAATCCGTCAACTGATGAGCCGAGAGGGCGTTCACGCATTGCTGGTGCCATCGGCCGACCCGCATCTGTCTGAATACCTGCCGGGTTATTGGCAGGGACGGCAATGGCTGTCGGGGTTCCATGGTTCGGTGGGTACCTTGATCGTGACCGGCAGTTTCGCTGGTGTCTGGGCCGACAGCCGTTATTGGGAGCAGGCGACCAAGGAACTGGAGGGCAGCGGTATCGAGTTGGTCAAGCTCATCCCGGGCCAGCCCGGTCCGCTGGACTGGCTGGCCGAACAAACGCCCGAGGGTGGGGTGGTCGCGGTCGATGGTGCTGTCATGGCCGTGGCCTCGGCCCGCACCCTGGGCGGCAAGCTCGCCGAACGCGGCGCGCGGTTGCGCACCGACATCGACCTGCTCAAGGAGGTCTGGGACGGTCGCCCGAGTTTGCCGGATCAACCGGTCTATGCCCATTTGCCACCCCAGGCGACCGTCAGCCGCGTCGAAAAACTCGCCAAGTTGCGTGAATCCCTCCAGGAGCGTGGTGCCGACTGGCATTTCATCGCCACGCTGGACGACATCGCCTGGTTGTTCAACCTGCGCGGTGCGGATGTGTCGTTCAACCCGGTGTTCGTCTCCTTTGCCTTGATCAGCCAGCAACAGGCAACGCTGTTCGTGGCCCTGGACAAGGTTGACGCAGCGCTGCGTGCCGTTCTTGAACAGGACGGCGTGACCCTGCGCGATTACAGCGAAGCCGCCACCGCGTTGCGTGAAGTGCCGGACGGCGCGAGCCTGCAGATCGATCCGGCGCGGGTGACGGTCGGTTTGCTGGACAACCTGGGCAGCGGCGTGAAGCTGGTCGAAGGCCTGAATCCAACGACGTTGGCTAAATCGCGTAAAAGCCTGGCCGACGCCGAGCACATCCGTCGCGCCATGGAGCAGGACGGCGCGGCGCTCTGTGAGTTTTTCGCCTGGCTGGAAGGAGCCTGGGGCCGCGAGCGCATCACCGAGCTGACCATCGACGAGCACCTGACCGCCGCCCGCATGCGCCGGCCAGACTTCGTCTCCCTGAGTTTCAACACCATCGCCGCCTTTAACGCCAACGGCGCGATGCCTCATTACCACGCCACGGAAGAAGCCCATGCGGTCATCGAAGGTGATGGCCTGTTGCTGATCGATTCCGGCGGCCAGTATTTGGGAGGCACCACGGACATCACCCGTATGGTGCCGGTCGGAACACCCACCGCTGAGCAGAAACGTGATTGCACGCGCGTGCTCAAGGGGGTGATTGCCCTGTCCCGGGCCAAATTTCCGCGGGGCATTCTTTCACCCCTGCTGGATGCCATCGCTCGGGCGCCGATCTGGGCGGAACAGGTCGATTACGGCCACGGCACCGGCCATGGCGTAGGCTATTTCCTCAATGTCCACGAAGGCCCGCAGGTAATTGCCTATCAAGCCGCTGCCGCGCCGCAAACGGCGATGCAGGCCGGGATGATCACCTCGATCGAACCGGGCACTTATCGTCCCGGCCGCTGGGGTGTGCGCATCGAGAACCTGGTGCTGAACCGCGAAGCCGGAAGCAGCGAGTTCGGTGAGTTCCTTGAGTTCGAAACCCTCACCCTGTGCCCGATCGACACCCGCTGCCTGGAACCTTCGCTGCTGACCCAGGATGAAAAAGACTGGTTCAACGCCTACCATGCCGAGGTTCAGCGTCGATTGAGCCCATTGCTGGACGGTGACGCACTGCAATGGCTCAACACCCGGACGATGGCGATCTGATCTATAGGGTCAGGCGAGGGCTTCACGGACGAAGTCCAGCCGATCCTGGCCGAAAAACAGCTCGTTGCCGACAAACATGCTCGGGGCGCCAAATATGCCCCGGCCGATGGCTGCTTCGGTGGCGCTCTTGAGTGCTTGTTTAACCTGCTCGTCGCTCGTCAGGGCCAGCACGTAGTCGGCGTCGAAACCGCCTTCGTTCAGGACCGATGCGACAGTCGCCGGGTCATTGAGGTTGCGGGCGTCCACCCAAAAGGCGCGGAACAGGCAATCGACGAATGCCTCGAAGCGTTCGGGGTGGCGCAGTTGCATGCCGGTCACTGCGCGCATCAGCAGCAGTGTGTTGACGGGAAAGTGTGGATTGAACTTGAACGCGACGCCGTAGCGTTTGGCGAAGCGATTCAGATCCTTGAACAGGTAAGGATTCTTGGCCGGCACTGTTGCCGGCGATGCGTTACCGGTCGCCTTGAAGACGCCCCCCAATAACATCGGACGGTAGATCAACTGGCTGTTTGTCTGTGCACACAGCGTTGGCAGCTGGGTGTAGGCCAGGTACGTGGTCGGGCTGCCGAGGTCGAAGTAAAACTCCACTGATTTGCTCATGGTGTCTGCTCTCTTGTTGTTATGAGGGGAGGGGTTACCAGCGTTCGCTCCAAGGGCGCAGGTCCAGCTCGAAGGTCCAGGCGTCGCGGGGTTGGCTGTGCAGGTACCAATAATTGTCGGCAATGTGTTCGGGGTTCAGGATGCCGTCCTGATCCTTGGTGGCATACTTTTCCGGGAAATGATCGCGGATGAAGTCGGTGTCGATCGCGCCGTCCACCACCACATGAGCCACATGGATATTCAGCGGTCCCAGCTCACGGGCCATGCTCTGGGCCAGTGCCCGGATGCCATGTTTCGCGCCCGCGAATGCGGCGAACCCCGAAGCACCGCGCAGTCCCGCCGTTGCCCCAGTAAACAGGATCGTCCCGCGCTGGCGCTTGACCATATGCTTGGCCACTTCCCGTGCATTGAGAAAGCCTGAGAAGCAGGCCATTTCCCAGATCTTGAAATACTTGCGCGCGGTTTCTTCCAGGATGCTGCAGGGGACGTTGGCGCCGATGTTGAACACGAAGGCTTCGATCGGGCCGATCTGGTTCTCTATTTGCTCGATGAGTGCGATCACGTCGTCTTCTTTGCGTGCATCACAGGCAAACCCGTGGGCTTCGCCGCCTTCGGCGCGGATGCCGTTGACCAGCGGCTCGAGTTTATCGGCGCTGCGACGGGTCACACAGGCCACGTAACCTTCCTGGGCGAAGCGTTTGGCAATCGCTCCGCCAGTGGCGTCGCCTGCGCCTACAACCAGTACGACCTTCTTATTATTCATGGTTAGCCTCATTGGTAAACGATCGTTAACTAAACGGACGTTATGCTAAGATCCGGCAAGCGTCAAGGTGAGCGATCAGGGGCAGGACCATGAGATATTCAGCCAATCACAAAATGGAAACCCGCGAGAAACTGCTGGCCAGCAGTGCCGTATCCGCCAAGAAATCAGGTTTCTCCACGGTCGGTGTCGATGGCCTGATGAAAGCGATCGGGTTGAGCGGCGGCGCGTTCTACAGCCACTTTTCATCCAAGGATGAGCTGTTCAAGGCCATTGTTGAGCGGGAACTGGCCCAAAGCCTCGACCGCTTGAGCGGCGACGGTGCAATGGACTCGATGAAACTGGAGCGCTGCCTCAAGCAGTATTTGAGCATGAGCCATGTCGAGCAGCCCGAGGCAGGGTGTGCGTTGCCGGTACTGGGCGCTGAGATCGCACGATCGGATGTCCAAGTGAGGGAGGCGGCGCAAACGTGGATCTGTCGTTTGCACGAAAGTTGGGCGCGGATATTGGGAAGCGACAGCCTGGCCTGGGCCATTCTGTCTCAATGCGTGGGGGCGTTGGTGGTTGCGCGGATGCTGGTCACGCCGCAGGTCCAGCGTGACGTCCTCAGGTCCAGCCATGAGGAAATCAGTCGTCGAATGGCCGAACGAGGGCTCGACTGAGGTCGCTTATTTGCAGATCACAATCATGCTGCGGCTGGTATAGCCGGCGGGATTGAGGCCGAAGGGATAATCCCCGGGTTCTTCGACGGCGTCGCCGGACTTGGCAATGACCTTGTAACCCTTGGGAGCACATGAGTTGGCAGCGCTGGCGGCGCACTGGTCCCAGGATGAGGACAGGCCGGAGCAGTTGATGTGCAGGCCTTTTTTGCCGCGCTTGACTTCAGTTTTCGATGTCGCCGCACAGCCCGCTACTGCGAGTACGGCGATCAGTATCAAAATTCGTTTCATTCCCGTCCTTATAATCGCCGCGGATCTTGTGTCCGCGTACGATCGTGTTCGCTCTTGCGTGAAGCGTTCATGACGTCCTGTATGAAAAAATCCATGTCTGACATTAGGTTACGAACCTAAACATGGCCTAAATGCGCGGCAAATACCAGAGCTTCGTTAAATCCTGCTTCAATCTGCCGCGACGGCAGGCTTTGCCGTGTTGGCCATGGTCAGCGTTGCACCCACCGACGCGAGGATGATGCAGGTGATGGCCATCCACTGGGCCAGGGACAAGTACTCCTGAAGAAAGACGAGTCCCGACAAGGCTGCGATTGCCGGTTCGATGCTCATCAGGGTGCCGAAGGTGCGGGCAGGCATTCGAGTCAGGGAAATCATTTCCAACGTATAGGGCAGGGCTGTGGACAGGATCGCGACGCCGATGGCAATTGGAATCAGGCTTGGTGTGAGCAGTGCGGCGCCGGCGTGGACAATGCCGATAGGCGCGACGAACAGGGCCGCGATCATGACCCCCAGTGCAGCGGTCTGCACACCATTGTCCGCTCCGGCTTTCTGGCCAAACAGGATGTACAGCGCCCAGCAGAAACCGGCACCGAGTGCGTAGCCGGCACCTACCAGATCGATACCGGAACTGGTCGCGCCGGTCGGGATGAGCAGCAACAGGCCAACCACTGCCAGGGCAATCCAGAGAAAGTCGATGGCCCGGCGCGAGGCGTAAATGGCGACTGCCAGAGGCCCGGTAAATTCCAGCGCAACGGCGATACCCAACGGAACGGTACGAACTGACATATAGAAGAGGAAGTTCATGCCGCCCAGTGCCATCCCATAGACGATCACCGTGCGCAGGGACTGGGCGGTGAGCTTGGCGCGCCAGGGGCGTAGCATCAACAGCATGATGAGGCTGGCGAAGATGAGTCGCAGCGTTGTAGTACCTTGCGCGCCCACTACCGGGAACATGCTTTTGGCGAGGGAAGCCCCCGCTTGAATGGAAGCCATGGCTATTAATAGCAAGGCAACCGGGTACAGGGTGGAAGCCAGGCTGCGATGTGAGGGGGGTGTCATTGCGAAGTGTCGTCCAGAGTAAGGTCGGAGAAGCTGAGTTGAGCAGTATATTGCGCATATGCAGCGATTCCGTCTATATAGCGGCCCTATTTAAGTGCCGTCTCGACGCGATAGATAGAAAAATCAAATTAAGGGTTGACGGCAGATTCTGGAAGTCTATAATTCGCCCCACTTCCGGCGCAGTCGAAACGGGAAACTCCTTGAGATTCAACGAGTTAAGTAGGTTTCGAAGGTGTTGGGCTTCAGTTTATCGAAGCTTGGAAGGAGCAGGTAGAGCGGTGTTGTTTGGCTCTATCGGCGATTCGGTCTTCTCGATCGAAAGCGGTGAAAAAGAGGTGTTGACAGCAGCGAGTAACGCTGTAGAATTCGCCTCCCGCTAACGAGAGATCGGAAGCGCAAGTGGTTGAAGTTGTTAAGGATTTCCAAGCGAAACTTTGAAAAC
>NZ_JAGDEZ010000048.1:0-43436 GCF_017498305.1 Pseudomonas sp. OA65 | reverse complement strand
GCGAGTGAGATTTTATTTTTTCAGGCAAAAGAGGGCATACAAGGATCAGGAGCGTCACGTGAGCTCGGAAATGTGTATAAGGGACAGCTGCAAGACCGCATCGCGTCCATCGCGGGCAAGCCTTGCTCCCACATAGCGGGAGCAAGCTCCCTCGCCACAACAGCTCCCCTGCAATCAACCTATGTGGCGCATTACAACCTGAACTGCGCAAAATCCAGGTTGGTGCCCCCCGGCCGCATGTCCTGCAGGTAGGAGTCCTTGTCAGCGCTCAGCTCCAGGCTCAGGGCTGCCTTGCGTTTGCCCTGGTTGCGCACTTCCAGGCCTTCCATCTTTTCCCGCAGGAACACCGTTGGCACCTTCAAGTGCAACAGCTCATCGGTGGCTGGCGTGTGCAGCAGCAGGTGGATCCATTCGTACTGACCGATGGCCAGGCGCGCCACCGGGATATCGAACCAGAAGATGTTGCGGTTGCGGTTCAATTCGCTGAAGTGGCAGTTGTTGACGCCCAGTACGGCGCCGCCCAGTTCAAGGTTTCTGCGGGCGATGGCCTGCTTTTTATCGAGTTTCATAACGTTCCTACGGGGTTGGAGCTTCAGGCCGCCGCCTGAATACGTGGGGCATTCTCGGTGGTTGCCGGGTAAACATAAAGCCCCGCCTGTACGAACGATGAAACTTGGCTTGGCAATCACCGGTCAACTCAGCGTCGGGCCTGAAAAGACGAAATTGATCCAACGTCGCCAAACAGGCTACTTTGTTGTGGCAACGCCCCCTGAGTCGCCAAGCGACCACCCCTTTTTGCGGCGAAAGGAGACGCACATGATGTTCCCGGCCTTGAAAGGCTTACCCTTGCATCGTGTGATGATGCGCACCGTGACCGAGTTTCTCGACGACGAGATGTCGACCTACGCCTCGGCTTTGGCCTACCAAATGCTGTTTTCGCTGTTCCCGTTCATTCTCTTTCTGATCGCATTGATCGGCTTCCTGCACCTGCCGGACTTCTTCTCCTGGCTGCGCCTGCAATCGGAACTGGTGCTGCCGCCCCAGGCCCTGGAGCAGGTCAACCCGGTGATCGACCAGCTCCAGCAATCCAAGGGCGGCTTGTTGTCGGTGGGTATCGTCATTGCCTTGTGGACCGCTTCGGCGGGCGTGCGGCTGATGATGAGCGCGATGAACGCCGCCTACGATGTGGTGGAGGGCCGTCCGGCCTGGAAGCGCTTTCCGCTGTCGATCTTCTACACGGTCGGAATCGCCGGCATGCTGCTGGCCGCCGCGGCGCTGATGGTGCTCGGGCCGCAGGTGATGGGCTGGATTGCGGCCCAGGTCGGCCTGGAGGAGTTCATCGTCACGCTTTGGACGATCGTGCGCTGGCCGGTGATCGTGTTCTTGCTGATGGTCGCCGTGGCGCTGATCTATTACGTGATGCCCGACGTCAAGCAGGAGTTTCGCTTCATCACCCCGGGGTCGGTGCTGGCGGTGGTGGTGTGGATCATCGCCTCCCTGGGCTTCGCGTTTTACGTCAAGACCTTCGCCAACTACAACGCCATGTATGGCAGCATCGGCGCGATCATCGTGTTGTTGCTGTATTTCTACATCTCTTCGGCGGTGCTGCTGCTCGGTGCGGAGATGAACGCAGTGATCGAGCACATGTCCGCCGAAGGCAAGAATCCAGGTGAAAAGAACCCGGGCGAGCATGAAAAACAGCACGTGTCCGGCCTGGGGCGCGACCATTCCATCCCTCACACCCACCCTGACGAAGCCCGACCATGATCCGTGAAATCCTGAAAATGGGCGACGAACGCCTGCTGCGCATCGCCCCGCCGGTGCCCGCCGACATGTTCGACAGCCCTGAGTTGTGGCAATTGATCGACGACATGTTCCAGACCATGGAAAGCGTCGGCGGTGTCGGTCT
The DNA here is from genome assembly GCF_017498305.1 of Pseudomonas sp. OA65. Classification (NCBI taxonomy): domain Bacteria; kingdom Pseudomonadati; phylum Pseudomonadota; class Gammaproteobacteria; order Pseudomonadales; family Pseudomonadaceae; genus Pseudomonas; species Pseudomonas sp. OA65. The sequence goes on along the minus strand of NZ_JAGDEZ010000048.1, from coordinate 41,527 downwards.
GGCGGCGCCGCAGATCGGTGTCGACTTGCAACTGGTGATCTTCGGCTTCGAACACAGCGAGCGTTACCCCGACGCCGAGGCGGTGCCCCAGACAATCTTGATCAACCCTTTGATCACTCCGTTGGGCCCGCAGATGGAAGAGGGTTTTGAGGGTTGCCTGTCGGTACCGGGCCTGCGCGGTGCGGTGGATCGCTACCGGGACATCCGCTACGAAGGCTTCGACCCCAAGGGCGAGCCGATCGTGCGCTACGCGTCGGGCTTTCATGCGCGGGTGGTGCAGCATGAATGCGATCACCTGATCGGGCGCTTGTACCCGTCTCGCATCACGGATTTCAGCAAGTTTGGCTTTACCGACGTGATGTTTCCGGACCTGGACCCCGCGCCCGACGACTAGCTAACAACCGACCCAAAGCCCTGTGGGAGCGGGCTTGCTCGCGAAAGCGGTAGGTCAGCTTGCATTGATGTTGAATGTGCCGCCGTCTTCGCGGGCAAGCCCGCTCCCACATTGATCTGTATTGCACTTCAGGACTGTGTATTTAGCTTCAACCCCATCGCAATCATCGGCTTGCTGCGCGCATACCGGCTCAGGCGTTCGGCCATCGCGTAGGGCAGTTCGGGGTCGAAGCTGAAACCACGCCGCTCATAAAAACCGCGCAAGTCCGGATGGCAGAACAGCCACACCGGCTCATCCACGTCTTTCACCGCCGCAGCGATCAATCGCGCGGCAATGCCCTGTACGCGGTACGCCGGGTCGACAAACAACCCGGTCAACCAACGCCCGCCCGACACGGGGCGCAGGCACAGGGCGGCGACGATCTCATCGCGCCTTGCCACCCACAATTGTGCGTCACGCACCGCTTTCATCGAGGATTGATGGGCGCGGTAAAACTTGTTCATCAGTGGCCACAGCGGCTCGTCGAGTTGCGTGTAATGGATTTCGGACATGGCAGGGTCGTGGCGCAGAAGGGGGAGGCGATTATAAAAGAACGCGGCTGCGGCGATAGGTGTATACCTGACTGCACATCCCGTATGAGTGGAGTACGTATCATGGCCAAAGGCATGGATTCAAAAAAAGCGGCAAAGAAAAAACCGGCGAAGAGCGCTGATGAAAAGCGCGCTGACAAGAAGGCCAAGAAGGTGAATCTGTTCGGTCATTGAGGCGCTACCGTCTCGGTTGAGCTCAGGTTGAGCTGGGGTGGTGCCCCAGCTCGAACCCGTCGCTATGAGTCGAAGCTCAAAGCGAGGCGAGAAACATGTCCGTGGCCGAGGCTTTGTCGTCGGTGCGGCTCTCCTGGGCCTTTTCCACTTGTGCCATCGCTGATTTGTCCTGCATGCGCTGGGCAATCTCCTGGCTGACCGCCATCTGCTTCTCGGGTGGCATCGCCTCGAACTCCTCCTCGGTAATGCCCATCTCTTCAAGGATACTGTCGCGCAGGCGCTCTTCGGGCGTCTTGCTCATGTAATCCTTGAATTCCGCTAATGCCGAACTGCCAATGTCCTTGGCCTCTTCGGACGCTGACGAGGCGACCGTCTGCAATTGCACGCGGGTCTTGGCGAACGCCTCGTCGACATTGTCGCTGATGGCGGTACTTGCATTGACCTGTTGCGTGGCGCGTTTGTTGAAAGAATCCTGGACTTGGGCACTGCCCTGGCTGGCCTGGGCCTGGACGTTATCGCGCAACGCCTGCAATGCGGCGCTTTGCAGGCCGCTGGCGGCTTCGGCGGTAGGATCTTCGCCCGGGCGCTTGAGCGGCAAGACCATCGCTTGCTGTTTTGCACTGACCAACATGATGAACACCTTGTAGGTAATGACTGAGCGAGGGGCAGGAGCAATTCCCATGCCGTTGCCGCGTGGCCCCTATTCCAGGGGCTTTTAGACGGGCGTGCTGGGAGCCGGGCGGCCAATCCTTGCCGTTTGTCGGCACGGATCGACCGCCTCGTGCCGGGCCGCTCAGGTGCTTTCGCGAACCTTGAGCTCAAAGCCCATGTCCACCACCGGCTGGGCGATGCGGTTGCCGGCCATCAACGTCAGCATCTGTTCGGCGGCGCGGCGGCCGATGGCTTCCCGTGGGGTGCTGATGCTGCTCAGGCGCGGCACCATGTGGGCCGAGGCGGGCAGGTCGTTGAAGCCGAGGACCGAGACCTGCTCGGGGATCTTGATTCCGCAGCGCAGGGCCTCGAACAAGGCGCCGTGGGCCAGGTCGTCGTTGCCGAAGAAAATCGCATCGACGTCCGGGTGGCTGTCGAGCAATTGCAGGAACAATTCGCCTCCCAGGCCCACCGAGGAGGGACGCGGGGTCAGCAGTTCCAGGTCCGGGTCATACAGACCGGCTTTCTGCAGGGCGCGGCGAAACCCTTCGCCGCGCAGCAGGGTGCGCTGGTCCAGTTGCGCGCCGATGTAGGCCAGGCGCTTGCGGCCTTTGGAAATCAAGTGCTCGGCCGCCGTTTCGCCAGCCTTGAGCTGGGAAAAACCAACGCAGTTGAGCCCGGCACCGGGGTCCAGTTCCATCATGTACACGCAGGGAATATTGCTGGCCTCGATCATCCGCCGGGCGCTTTCGGTGCGGTCGAAACCGGTCAGCAGCAACCCCCGTGGCTGATAGGCCATGTAGTTGCGCAACAAGTCTTCTTCTTCGTCCCGGGAGTAGTGGTAGTTACCGATCACCACTTCGAAGCCCTTGGGCCGCAGGACCCGATGGATGGCTTCCAAGGTGTCGATGAACAACAGGTTGGACAACGACGGCACCAACACCACAACCGAATGGCTCTGGGCCGAAGCCAGGGCGCGGGCAGCGGGATTGACGACGTAGTTGAGTTCCACGGCGGCCTGGCGGACTTTTTCCACCAGTTCCGAGGCAACGGTGCTGACCCCGCGCAGGGCACGGGAGGCGGTGATGGGGCTGACACCGGCCAGGCGTGCGACTTCGTTGAGCGTGGGGCGACCGGTGGTGCGAGTATTCTTATCGTTTTTAGGGGCGGTCATCAGGGCGGCTTGCCAAACAAAAATCAAGGCACTAAGGTAGCGCTGTCTCGACGCCGCTGCAAATGCGTGAACGGGGGTTGCCTGATCTCCCGTCCGCTCGCGTCGTGAACGAACATGCTGCAACCACAAAAATGACAAGAAGGCGTCGGCAACTTCTGCTTTTGCTGCGGTGTCATAACTGGCAAAGGTAGCGCTGTCTGCGCGCTGAGGTGTTACATGAACAATCCCATCACCGCCCTGGTCATCATGGGCGTTGCCGGTTGCGGCAAAACCTGCGTCAGCCAGGCCCTGTGCCAATTGAGCGGCGCCACCGCCATCGAAGGCGACACCTTCCACCCCGCGGCCAACATCCAGAAGATGAGCGCCGGTATTCCCCTGAACGACGACGACCGTGCCGGCTGGCTCGACAGCCTGTGCGATGAGTTGCGCCGTGTCGACGCCACGGGCGAGCGCCCGGTGCTGACCTGCTCGGCCCTCAAGCACAGTTATCGCGAGCGCCTGCGCAGTGCCTTGCCCGGCCTGGGCTTCGTATTCCTTGAATTGACCCCCGAAGTGGCCGCCGACCGCGTTTCCCACCGTCCCGGTCATTTCATGCCGTCGACTTTGATCGACAGCCAGTTTGCCACCCTTGAATCCCCTGTCGGCGAGCCCCTGACCCTGGCTCTGGACGCGTCCAGCCACAGCATCGACGAACTGGCCCGCCAGGCTTACGTCTGGTGGTTGGCCCACGGTTTGAAGCTCGCCGGCTGAGTTTCAAAAAATTTGCGTCAGAAAGATAGCGCTGTCCCGACGGCCCATAAATAACTGCTTCAATAACAACAACAAATCAGGAGACACCTCCCATGTTCGGCATGTCCCACGAGACGTTCCTACTGCTTGATGCAGTGGTCACGGTGATCGGACTCATCGTCCTCATCACCAAGTTCAAATTCCACCCGTTCATTGCACTGACCATCGCCGCCGCGTTCCTCGGCCTGACGTCGGGCATGCCGACCGGCACCATCATCAAGGCGTTCCAGGACGGCTTCGGTGGCGTGCTCGGCTTTGTCGGCATCATCCTGGCGTTGGGCACGATGCTCGGCAAGATGATGGCCGAGTCGGGTGGGGCCGACCAGATCGCCCAGACCCTGATCCGCGCCTTCGGCAAGGACAAAGTGCAGTGGGCGATGATGTTCGCCGCGTTCCTGGTGGGCATCCCGCTGTTCTTCGAGATTGGCTTCGTGTTGCTGATCCCGCTGGTGTTCATCGTGGCGCGCCGCACCGGCGTATCGATCATCAAGATCGGTATCCCGCTGCTGGCCGGTCTTTCCGCAGTCCACGGCCTGGTGCCACCGCACCCGGGGCCGCTGCTGGCGATCGGCATCTTTGGCGCTGACATCGGCAAGACCATCCTTTATGGACTGATCGTCGCGCTGCCGACCGCCATCATTGCCGGGCCGATCTTCGGTACGTTCATTGCCAAGCACATCCCCGGCCATCCGAACCAGGAACTGGTGGATCAACTGGCCCGCGACACGAACGCCGCCGAGCTGCCAAGCTTCAGCATCACCCTGATCACCGTACTGTCGCCGGTGTTCCTGATGCTGCTCAAGACTTTTGCTGACGTGGCGCTGCCGGACGGCAACCTTTTCCGCGTCTGGATGGACATGATCGGCCACCCGATCTCGGCCTTGCTGCTGGCGTTGCTGCTGTCGCTGTACACCTTCGGCTACAAGCAGGGCATCGGCTCCAGCCAGATGCTCAAATGGCTGGACGCAAGCCTGGCCCCGACCGCCGCGATCATCCTGATCATCGGTGCCGGCGGCGGCTTCAAGCAGATGCTGGTGACCAGCGGTGTGGGTGATGTGATCGGCCACATGGCGGTCAGCGCGCAAATCTCGCCGATCCTGTTGGCGTGGCTGGTGGCGGCGGTGATTCGTATTGCGACGGGTTCGGCCACTGTGGCGACCATTACGGGGGCCGGGATCGTGGTGCCGGTGGTGGGGATGATGCCGGGTGTGAACCGTGAGCTGCTGGTGCTGGCGACCGGTGCCGGTTCGTTGATCCTGTCCCACGTCAACGACGCAGGTTTCTGGCTGGTCAAGCAGTACTTCAACATGACCGTGGCCGAAACCTTCAAGACCTGGACCGCGATGGAAACCATCCTGTCCGTGGTGGGGCTGATCTTTATCCTGCTGTTGTCGCTGGTGATCTAACAAACACCACAAAACAACTGTGGGAGCGGGCTTGCTCGCGAAGGCGATATAACATTCAACCTATTTGTTGACTGTCAGTCCGCCTTCGCGAGCAAGCCCGCTCCCACATTGAGTTTCGTATCAGGCGCCAGGTTTGTTTACCAAGCCATCCGCCCGAAACATCCCACGGATCCCCCGCACAGCCTGGCGAATCCGGTCCTGGTTCTCGATCAGCGCAAAGCGCACATGATCATCCCCATATTCCCCGAACCCAACCCCCGGCGAGACGCAGACCTTGGCTTCGGCCAACAGCTTCTTGGCAAACTCCAATGAACCCAAGTGGGCGTAGGCTTCGGGAATCTTGGCCCAGACGTACATCGACGCCTTCGGGTTCTCCACCATCCAGCCCAGCTCATGCAGGCCCTTGACCAACACATTGCGGCGTTGGCGGTACTGCTCGGCGATGTCGCGCACGCATTGCTGGTCGCCTTCAAGGGCGGCGATGGCGGCCACTTGCAGCGGGGTGAAGGTGCCGTAGTCGTGGTAGCTCTTGATCCGCGCCAGGGCGTTGACCAGTTCCGGATTACCGACCATGAAACCGATGCGCCAGCCGGCCATGTTGTAGCTCTTGGACAGGGTGAAGAACTCCACCGCGATGTCTTTCGCCCCAGGCACCTGCATGATCGACGGGGCTTTCCAGCCGTCATAGACGATGTCGGCGTAGGCCAGGTCGTGGATCACCAGCACGTCGTATTGCTTGGCCAGGGCAATGACCCGTTCGAAGAAGTCCAGCTCCACGCACTGGGCGGTGGGGTTGGAGGGGAAGCCGAGGATCATCATCTTCGGCTTGGGGATCGAGCCGCGAATGGCCCGCTCCAGTTCGTCGAAGAAATCCACGCCGGGCACCAGCGGCACCGAACGCACCTGGGCGCCGGCGATCACTGCGCCGTAGATGTGGATCGGGTAGCTGGGGTTGGGCACCAGCACCGTGTCGCCCTGGTCCAGGGTAGCCAGCATCAGGTGTGCCAGGCCTTCCTTGGAACCGATGGTGACGATGGCTTCGGTTTCCGGGTCGATGTCCACTTCATAGCGGTCCTTGTACCAGCGCGAAATGGCGCGGCGCAGGCGCGGAATGCCTTTGGACGTGGAGTAGCCGTGGGTGTCTTCACGCTGGGCGACGGTGACCAGTTTCTCCACGATGTGCGGGGGCGTGGCGCCGTCGGGGTTACCCATGCTCAAGTCGATGATGTCTTCGCCGCGCCGACGCGCAGCCATCTTCAGCTCGGCAGTGATATTGAATACATACGGGGGGAGTCGATCGATGCGCGCAAAGCGGCGCGGCGAACCTTGTTCGGCCATTGTTGCCTCGAGATACGTGAGCGCCCGGAACCGTCCGAGCGACGTTGGCCACTGCGGTGGCCTGCGGCGCAAGATAATCGGGCGGATGTCGGATTGTCCAGTAGCCGCGCCCAACTATTTTCGACGACACTGTCGACCAGGCTGCTCTGCCATCGATGGCTGCAGTGGCATGTTCAACCTGTCTCACCCCAATCCTGATGGAATGAATGATGGAATTTTCCAGCGGCTTCCTGCTGAGCCTTTCCCTGTGCCTGGACATTGGCGTGGCCAATATCGCAATGATCACCCTGGCGATGCAGCGCGGGTATTTCCAGGGTTTCGCCCTGGGCCTGGGCACCTGCGTGGGCGATCTGGTCTACGCCGTCCTGGCCCTGGCCGGCATGACCGTATTGCTGCAATACGAAACGGTGCGCTGGGTGCTGTGGATCGGCGGGTCGGTGCTGTTGCTGTATTTCGCGGCGAAGATGATCCACTCGGCGATCTATCACGGCACGGTCCTGGCCGAGGCGGGCGAGGTGCAGGGTAACTCTTCGCGCCAGGAGTTTTTCCGCGGGATTTTCCTGGCGATGTCATCGCCCAGCGCCATCCTCTGGTTCGCGGCGGTGGGCGGCACGCTGATCGCTCGTTCGGGCGGCGGAACCCTGCTCAGCTCGGCGTTGTTCCTCAGTGGTTTTCTCTGTGCCGGGCTGCTGTGGTGCGCGGCCTTGTGCCTGGCCGCGACCCAGGGCGGCAAACTGTTGGGGGATAAATTGTTGCGTTATTCCTATTGGGCATCCGCCGCGATTTTCTGCTATTTCGCAGTGTTCGTGATTGTTTCTGGTTACAACGAGTTTGTAGGAAAAGCCGTCACCGGCACCGTGCCTGGCATCTGACAAGCGAAACGGCCTGGCAATTGCGGTTTGGCTTCTATACTGCCAAACCCGACTTCACGTTTTGCTGGAGTGTTGCCGCATGGAAAAGCCCAAACGCGAGTACACAGCCATACCACGCTTTGAACAGGGCCGTTTTCAGCTGATTGCCGGCTTTGGTGCCCGGTTTACCGAGGACACCGCCCAAGACATCCCTTTGCTCTGGGAAAAGTTCCTGCCCTGGCTCGGCAAAGTGCCAGGGCAGAAAGATGAAGTGACTTACGGCGTGTGTTGCAACCCGGACGGGAAGGGTGGGTTCGAATACATCGCCGGCGTGGAGATCAGCCGGCTCGACGATCTGCCGGAACAATACCGCTGGATCGAAATCCAGCCAGGGCATTACGCGGTCTTCGAACACAAAGGGCCGTTGAAACAGCTGCCGGACACGTTCCAATACATCTGGAACGAGTGGCTGCCGCATTCCGGCCACGAAGCGGCGGATGAGCCTGAATTCGAGCGCTACAGCGAGGACTTCAATCCCAGAACCGGCCAAGGCACGCTGGAGATCTGGATCCCGCTCAAGCCCAGTTGAGCGGCGCGGGGCCCTGTGGGAGCGTTTTCTGTTGGTCAAAACACCAACGCCATCCGCCGCTCATAACCGATGCGGCCCTTGTAGGCTTCACCACTGTCGACCCAGCCCATCCGGGTATACAGGCCGATGGCCGAGTCGTTGTCGGCGTCCACGGAGAGCTCCAGCCCGCGAATCTCCGGCCAGGCGGCTCGCGCCACGGCGGGCAACGCCTGCAGGCATGCCTTGCCATAACCTTGGCCTTGGGCCCGGTGGTCGACTTGCAGGGCATGCAGGGTGGCGCTGTGTTCGTTGGCCCAGGCGGGCAGTACCGGTGGGCGCTTGAGCAGCAGGAAGGCCACCGGCACCCCCTCAGCCAATAGCGCAAAGCCTTTGACCCCGGGGCCAGGCTTGGACAGCAGCATGTGCAGGGCACCATGGATATCGCCAGAGAACTTGATCTGTCCAGGGTGGATTTCGATGGCGGTGACCTGTTCGCGTTGAAGCGGGGTCAGGTCTTCGTAGGGGACGAGTTGAGCGGTCACAAAAACATCCGTTGTTTGCCGGCAGAATAGGACGTGGATTCTAGCGAATTTTTTTCTTTGGATTATTTTTGTTGGGCTGTCGATTCGCTGTTTCTCCAAACGACTAAGGGTGTCTTCAACAAAAAAACTGCGGAGAATCACCATGAATACCCAAGCCACTGAAACCGAAATCCAGGTCCTGATCGACACCTATCGCCAAGCCGTCATGGCCAAGGACGTCGAAAAAGTCATGGCGCTCTATGACGAGGACATTGTCTCGTTCGATGCCATCCAGGCCTTGCAATTCAAGGGCAAGACCGCCTACCGGGCCCATTGGCAAGCCTGCATGGAAATGTGCCCCGGCCCGCACAAGTTCGATTTTCATCAGGTCAAGATTACCCCGGCCGACAACATCGCCTTCGCTCACTGGCTGGCCTATTGCGGAGGCACCAGCGAAAAAGGCGAAGAACAGGCCTGCTGGATGCGCGTGACGGCCTGTTACCAACGTGTAGCCGGGCAATGGCGGATTGTCCATGAACACTGGTCCGCCCCGTTCGATCCGATGGCTGGGACGGCGCTGTTCGACCTGCAGCCCTGATCGTCGGTTTTTTCGTCGAGTGTCATTCTGCCGTCCATAGTTGATCAGTCCGATCACGGAGCTTTCCATGAAGTACCTATGCCTGGTGTATAGCAACGAACACACGCTGCACAACTCGCCCGACAGCCCGGAGGACGCCGAGTGCATGGCCTATGCCGAATCGATCCAGGGCAGCGGGCGCATGGTGGCCGCCGAGGCCCTGGAGTCGGTACAGACCGCCACCACGGTGCGCATGCGTGGCGGCAAGTTGTCGATCACCGACGGCCCGTTCGCCGAAACCAAGGAGCAACTGGCGGGCTTCTACCTGATCGACGCCAAGGACCTCAACGAAGCCATCCAGGTCGCGGGCAATATTCCCGCGGCCCGGGTCGGTTGCGTCGAAGTGCGACCGGTACGCCAACTGAACCCCTGAACAACAAGCACAAACAGGATTTCATTCATGAACCTTGCAACTGCCCCTTACGCGTTATCCATCAGCCGGGTGATCGATGCCCCGCGCCAGAAGATCTTCCGCGCCTGGACCGAGCCGGCCTTGCTGATGCAATGGTGGGGCCCCCATGGCATGACCACACCGGAGTGCGAAATGGACCTGTGGGTCGGCGGTCAGTTTCGCACCCTGATGCGCGCTCCTGACGGCAGTGAATACCCGACCATGGGCGTGTTCCTGGAAATTCTCGCCCCGCAGCGCCTGGTGTTCACCGATGCGTTCCTGCCCGGCTGGATTCCTTCCGGCAAGGCCTTTATGACCGCTGAAGTGCTGCTGGAGGAGGTGGACGGCAAAACCCGTTATACCGCCAGTGCACTGCACTGGAGCGAGGAGGATCGCCAGGCACACGAAGCCATGGGCTTCCATGACGGGTGGGGCGAGAGCCTGGATCGGCTTGAGACGCTGGTTACCCAAGGCATGCCCGACTGATGTCGGTCGAAACGGTCAAGGCGCGGGTCGAGCAGGTTTATCGGCAAGACTCGCGGCGGATCCTGGCGACACTGATTCGCCTGCTCGGGGACTTCGATCTCGCGGAAGAGGCCTTGCACGAGGCCTTTTTCATCGCGGTCGAGCGCTGGCAGCGCGACGGTGTACCGGACAATCCACGGGCCTGGCTGGTGTCTGCCGGGCGTTTCAAGGCCATCGACAGTTTGCGCCGGCGGGCGCGTTTCGCCGCGTCCCAACCGATGTTGATCGCTCAGCTCGAGGAACTGGAACAGGGCCAGTGGAGTGACGAAGACGTGGAAGATGATCGCCTGCGGCTGATTTTTACCTGTTGCCACCCGGCCCTGGCGGCGGATGCACAGGTGCCCCTGACGTTGCGGGAAGTCTGCGACTTGACCACCGAGCAAATCGCCCGGGCCTTTCTCGCCGCCCCGGCGGCCATTGCCCAGCGCATCGTGCGGGCCAAGGCGAAAATCCGCGATGCCAGGATTCCCTATCAGGTGCCTTCACGGGCGGAGCTGCCGGAACGGCTGGACAGCGTGCTGCGGGTAATTTACCTGGTGTTCAACGAAGGGTACTCGGCATCGATGGGCGCCGAGCTGACCCGCGAAGACCTGACGCGTGAAGCCATCCGCCTCGGGCGTCTGCTGATGGAGTTGCTGCCCGAGGCCGAGGTCATGGGGCTGCTGGCGTTGATGCTGCTGCATGAATCCCGGCGCCCGGCGCGCACCTCGTCGACCGGTGAGCTGATTCTGCTGGATGAACAGGCGCGATCCTTGTGGGATGCCGAGCTGATCGCCGAGGGCTGCGCGTTGGTGGAGGCCGCTTTGAAAACCCGGCGGTTCGGGCCGTACTGCCTGCAAGCAGCGATTGCGGCGGTGCATGCCGAAGCGCCGACGGCCGAGGAGACCGATTGGCCGCAGATCGTCGGGCTCTATGATGTGCTGCTGAGGGCCGTGCCATCGCCGGTGATCGAACTCAACCGAGCCGCCGCACTGGCCAAGCGCGACGGGCCCCAGGAAGGACTGCGCCTGGTTGACGGAATACTCGCCAGGGGCGATTTGACGGACTATCACCTGGCCCATTCGGCGCGGGCGGAGTTCTGTCGGCAGTTAGGGCAGGTGGAGGAGGCGCGGGCCGCCTACCGACGTGCGCTTGAACTGACGCAGCAACTGCCGGAACGGCGGTTTATCGAAGGGCGGCTTGCGGGATTGCAGTAATGCACCACTGTGGGAGCGAGCCTGCTCGCGATAGCGGTGGATCAGCCAACATCGATGTTGACTGACATACCCTCATCGCGAGCAGGCTCGCTCCCACAGGAAACTGATGGCTGATCCAGCGTTTTCGAAACACCGGAAACCACTGTGGGAGCGAGCCTGCTCCCACAGGTTTTGTGGTTTGGCTGGCTGCGTTAATCCGTTTCAGCCAACCGGCGTTGATCAGAACTCGTGTTCAGCATTGTCCGGGTTCAGGTCGCTGATGCCCAGTTTGCCCGCGGCCTGTTCGATCGAACCGGTCTGCTTGACCAGTGCGGCGATGGCGTCGCGTACGATCTGGTTGCCAGCGGTGTTGCCGGCGGCGATCAGTTGGTCGTAGTGCTCACCCTTGTTGGCGTGATCGACCATGACCTGGATCTTGGCCTCGGTGTCGGCCAGCTCGGCCTTGAGCGCGGTGTCCGCGGCCGGGTCGGCCTTGGCGACCAGGGACGACAGGCTGGCGCCGGTCATCTTGCTGCCGTCGACGCGGGTGTATTCGCCCAGGTAAACGTTACGCACACCCTTGGCATCGTAGAAATGCGAGTAGTGGGTGTTGTCGCTGAAGCAATCCTGCTCGTCTTCAGGCGAGTTGGCTTCCAGGGACACCTTCATGCGCTCGCCCGCCAGTTCACCCAGGGACAGGCTGCCCATGCCGAACAGCATCTTGCGCAGGCCGCTTTCGGCCGGCTCGGCTTCCAGGGTGGCGCGGTAGTTGTCGGCCACGTTCGGCTTCCAGTTACCGACCATTTCCTGCAGGTCGTTGACCAGCAGTTGGGTCACGGACTTGAGGTAGGCACGACGACGGTCGTTGTGGCCGCCGGTGGCGCCGGCGCCTTCCAGGTAATCCGAAGCTGGGCGATTGCCAGCGCCCGGACCGGTACCGTTGAGGTCTTGGCCCCACAGCAGGAATTCGATGGCGTGGTAACCGGTGGCGACGTTGGCCTCGGAACCGCCCAGCTCGTTCAAGCTGGCGAGTTTTTCCGGGGTGATGTCTTTGACGTCGACCTTGTCTTCGCCAACCTGGACTTCGGTGTTGGCGATGATGTTGGCGGTGGCGCCCGGGTTGCCCAAGGCGTGTTCGTAGGATTTGTCGACGTAGTCGATCAGGCCTTCGTCCAGGGGCCAGGCGTTCAATTGGCCTTCCCAGTCGTCAATGATGGTGTTGCCGAAGCGGAACACTTCGCTTTGCAGGTACGGTACGCGTGCGGCGACCCAGGCAGCCTTCGCGGCTTTCAGGGTCTCGGCGTTCGGCTTGGCCAGGAACGCGTCGACGGCGGTTTGCAGGGTTTTCGCCGTGGATTCGGCATCGCTGTAGACGGCGTAGACGATGTCGGCGTAGTGCGCGACAACAGCCTTGGCGGCGGCTTCGTCGACTTTGCCGGCGGCAGCAGGAGCGACCGGTGCCGCGGTGCTGGCGGCTGGCGTTGGCGCTTGCGGCGCGGCGGCCTTGTCTTTGCCTTCGCCGCAACCGGCGAGGGAAATAGCGATGGCCAGCAGACTGGCGGTAGCCAGGGGCATACGAATCATGGCGAACATCCTGCTTCGGTGATGGATGGGACAGGCGCGAGGGTGCGCAAAAACTGCGACATAATGCGAAAGATTTGCATTATGTGTAAAGGGTTATGGTTGTAAATATTTCTTGTTTAATGATGCGGATCACCGCCTTTCGGCGGCGTCTGTAGGCGCTTTCTCGCGAAGCGAGGCGCTTGGGAAAGAAATCAGATGATGGAAACCTTGCTGCGCTCGGCCTGCTTCAGGTAAATGCCCAACTCCCGGGCCGGCAGCGGTTTGCTGTAGTAGTACCCCTGACCTTCATGGCAGCCTTCGGCGATGATGTAGGCTTCTTGCTCGATCGTCTCGACGCCCTCGGCAATGACCTGCATCCCCAGGCTCTTGCCCAACTGGATGATGGCCCGGACGATGGTCGCGTCGTCCTCGTCGTCGAGCAGGTCTTGGACGAAGCTCTTGTCGATCTTGATCTTGTCCAGCGGCAGGCTCTTGAGGTAGCTCAGGGACGAATAGCCGGTGCCGAAGTCATCGATGGCAATCAGCGCCCCGGAGCGGCGCAGGCTCAGCAAATGCTGGGCCGCAGTGGTGATGTCTTCCATCAGGCCAGTCTCGGTGACTTCCAGCTCCAGGCTGCGCGGTGGCAGCCGGTACATTTGCAAAAGATTGTTCACCACCCGTGGTAGTTCGGCGTGGTGCAGTTGCACCGTCGACAGGTTGACCGCCATGCGCAGGTCGAGGAAACCCTGGTCGTGCCATTCGCGTAGTTGCCTGCACGCCTGGTCCAGCACCCATTCGCCGATGGCGATGATGGTGCCGTTCTGCTCGGCCAGGGGAATGAAAAGGTCCGGCGGCACCAGGCCGTGCTCGGGGTGGTGCCAGCGGATCAGGGCTTCGGTGCCCACTATCCGTAGGTCGCGGTAGCTGATCTGCGGCTGGTACACCAGGCTGAACTGCTCGCGGGCCAGGGCCTCGCGCAGGTCTTTCTCCAGTTCGCGACGGCGGCGCATCTCGCTGTCGACGCTGGCAATGTAGAACTGATAGCGATTGCGCGAGCGGCTCTTGGCCAAGGTCATGGTCTGTTCGGCTTTCTGCAACAGCTTCTCGGTGCTGTCGCCGTCTTCGGGGAAAAGAGTGATGCCGATGGTGGCCCGCAGGCGAATTTGTTGATCATCGATGCAGAAGGGTGCTTCCAGGTCATCAAGGATGCTCTGGGCCAGTTCGGCGGCTTCGTACGGCTGCTCGATGTCGGCCTGGACCAGGGCGAACTGGTCGCCTCCCAGTCGCGCCAGCGCGCCGAGCCGACCGCTGTGGGCCCGCAGCCGATCCGCCAGGGCCAGCAGCAACTGGTCGCCGGTCTGGTAGCTGAACTGCTCGTTGATGCCCTTGAAGTCATCCAACCCTACGCACAGCACCGCCACCCGACGTTGCAGGCGCCCGGCGTCCACTAGGATCTTGTCCAATTGCTGTTGCAACTGCTGGCGGTTGGGCAGGCCGGTGAGAAAGTCGTACTGGGCCATGCGCAGCAGGCTGTTTTCCGCTTCGTGGCGCAGGTGCGTGTTGCGTTCGATGGATTCGAGCAGTTGGTTGGCCGTGTTTATCCATAGACCCAGTTCGTTTTGTTCGTGGCCGCGCAACTGCGGGATCTTGTGCGCGCTGGGGCGATCAGGGTTGATTTCGGTCAGGTGCTCGATGATCCGCGACAACGGCTTGGTCAGCAGCCAGTGATAGACCAGGTACAGCACCAGGCCCATGGCCAGGGCCCGCAGCATCCCGGAGATGAAGATGATCACCGAACTGACGATGAAGCCCTCGCCATAGGTGGCGGTGTCGAGGGTGATGCTCAGGTCGCCGTAATACTCGCTATAGGGGCCCCGTCCCACCAGTTGCGTGGTGAAGGTGCGCTCCTTGCCCAGTATCAGGTCGGTCAGCCAGCGGCTGTCGGAGTGCTGCAGAGGCCGGGTTTTTTCGGCGAGCATGGTTTCGCGGGGATGGCCGATGGAAGCCATGCGTACGGCTTCATCCTGGAACAGGCCCTCGATCACCTGCATGCCCATTTCCCGGTCCAGGCTGTAGACGGCCTGGGTCGAAGGGTCGCGGAACATGTCGAGGATACGCTGGGCGTCTGTGGCGACGGCCTGGTTGGTTTTGTAGGCATCGAACACGATCTGGGCGCAGCTCAAGACCACGCCAACGATCAATGCCGAGAGGAGCACGACCCGGAGCAACTTCACAGACAAGCTGTTCTTGAGTTCCAGCTTCAAAGAGTGGTTCCTTGTTCCGTGCGGGTAGCGTCAAGTTGCCATGAGTATTGGCAATCCTGTGATGTCAGTCAAAGGGACAATCAAACACAAGGGTTTTCGCTTGAAACCTGACCGGTTTACGTTTTTTCCAGAGTGATTGCTCTATGACCATTGTGTCGGTTGAAAGGCACCGCAACTTGAGGCCCGCTGGGATTTTTTCTTGCTTTCAAGACGCGAAGTGTTTCGGCTGCGGTCAATTTTTGCTGCGCAAAAAAAACCCGGCACGGCGCCGGGTTTCTTTGGTCTGGCATCGAGCTTAGGCAGTGAAGGCTTTGCCTTCGAACTGCTCGGCAACGAATTTCCAGTTGACCAGGTTCCAGAACGCTTCGACGTATTTCGGACGAACGTTGCGGTAGTCGATGTAGTAGGCGTGTTCCCATACGTCGCAGGTCAACAGCGGGGTGTCGCCGTTGGTCAGTGGGTTGCCGGCGCCGATGGTGCTGGCCAGGGCCAGGGAACCGTCAGCCTTTTTCACCAGCCAGCCCCAACCGGAACCGAAGGTGCCGATGGACGTCTTGCTGAACTCTTCCTTGAACTTGTCGAACGAACCGAAGGCTGCATTGATGGCTTCAGCCAGCGCGCCGGTTGGTTGACCGCCGGCGTTTGGCGCCAGGCAGTTCCAGTAGAAGGTGTGGTTCCAGACCTGAGCGGCGTTGTTGAAGATACCGCCCGAGGAAGTCTTGACGATTTCTTCCAGGGTCTTGCCTTCGAACTCGGTGCCAGGCACCAGGTTGTTCAGGTTCACGACGTAGGTGTTGTGGTGCTTGTCGTGGTGGTATTCCAGAGTTTCTTTGGAGATGTGCGGCTGCAGTGCATCGTGTGGATAGGGCAGCGGCGGCAATTCGAAAGCCATGGTGATTCTCCTAATCAGGTCAGGTTGCGGTGAGCGCAAGGCCGATCACGGGCGGCCAGACTAGCGCCGGGGAGTTTGTACTCTTTGCGGCGCAGGAGTCGGATCATAGCACCGGGGGTGCGGCATAACCACGCAACAACTGTGTGGAATAGAGGTTCCAGAGCGGTTTGGAATAATCAGCCGGTGACGATCAATTGCATCGCCACGGTAAACATCATCACCGCCACCAACAGGTCCAGGATCCGCCAAGTGATTGGACGAGCCAACCAGGGGGCCAGCCATGCCGCGCCGATGGCCAGGGTGAGGAACCACAGCAGCGAGGCACTGGCTGCACCTATCACATAGGCGCCGGGCACACTCTGCTGGGCGCCGAGGGAACCGATCAGCAGCACCGTGTCGAGGTAGACGTGGGGGTTGAGCAGCGTCACCGCCAGCGCGCTGAGCAAAACCGCCCGCAGTGAGCGTACGGCTTGGTTCTCACTTTGTTCCAGGCTCTGCATCGAGCAGGCCCGGCGCAAGGCCAGGCTGGCGTACCAGAGCAGGAATGCCGCACCGCCCCAGCGGGCAATCGACAGCAGCAACGGACTCTGGGCCAGCAAGGTCGCCAGGCCGAATACCCCGGCGGCGACCAACAGGGCATCGCAGGTGATGCACAGCGCCGCCACCGGCAAGTGATGCTCGCGGCGCAGGCTCTGGGCCAGCACGAACGCATTCTGGGCGCCAATGGCCATGATCAGCCCGAGGGCCACCAAGAGCCCATTCACATAGCTTTGCCACATTGGGTTATCCCCCCGGTCAGTTGATGAATTGCTGGCCATTCTCCTGTGGTGGGCTGTATAAGAAAAACCAATATTGCTGATTGCTCATTAGGGAAGCTGATGTTCGATTACAAATTGCTCTCTGCCCTGGCTGCCGTGGTCGAGCAGGCCGGTTTCGAGCGTGCGGCCCAGGTGCTGGGTTTGTCGCAGTCGGCCATTTCCCAACGAATCAAGCTGCTGGAGGCGCGTGTCGGCCAGCCTGTCCTGGTGCGTGCGACGCCGCCGGCGCCGACAGAAATCGGCCGCCGGCTGCTCAATCATGTGCAACAGGTGCGGCTGCTCGAGCGTGACCTGCAAAGCCTGGTGCCGGCGCTGGATGAAGAAGGCCTGCCGGAGCGTCTGCGCATCGCCTTGAACGCCGACAGTTTGGCGACCTGGTGGGCCGCTGCCGTGGGCGATTTTTGCGCCGATCACCACCTGTTGCTCGACTTGGTGGTGGAAGACCAGACCGTTGGCCTCAAGCGCATGCGCGCCGGTGAAGTGGCGGCCTGTGTCTGCGCCAGCGAGCGCCCGGTGGCAGGCGCCCGCAGTGTGTTGCTGGGGGCGATGCGTTACCGGGCGTTGGCCAGTCCGGCCTTCATCGCCCGGCATTTCCCCGACGGGGTGCGGGCCGATCAACTGGCCCGTACGCCAGCCTTGGTGTTTGGTCCGGATGATTTCCTGCAACACCGCTATCTCGCGTCCGTGGGCGTGGAGGGCGGTTTCGAGCATCATCTGTGCCCCTCGTCCGAAGGTTTCATCCGTCTCGCTGAAGCGGGGCTGGGCTGGGGGCTGGTGCCGGAGCTGCAAGTGCGCGAACAGCTGGAACGAGGCGTGCTGGTGGAATTGTTGGCAGATAAACCGATCGATGTGCCGCTGTACTGGCATCATTGGCGCAATGGTGGGCAGTTGCTCGGCTTATTGACCGAGCGACTGATCGCAGCGGCAAGCAGCACGCTGCAAGCGGTACGTTGAGCGAGCAGTGCTTGAAGCTTGTCGCTTGCAGCTGGAAACTGATTTTTTAGGAGCATTCATGAAGATTTTGGTCACCGGCGCGAGCGGCTTCATTGGCGGGCGCTTTGCGCGTTTCGCCCTGGAGCAGGGCCTGGATGTACGGGTCAACGGTCGCCGGGCCGAGAGTGTGGAACATCTGGTGCGGCGCGGTGCGCAATTCGTCCAAGGGGACCTGAGCGACCCGCTGCTGGCCCGGGATTTGTGCGTGGATGTCGAGGCCGTGGTGCATTGCGCCGGTTCCGTTGGGCTGTGGGGCCGCTACCAGGATTTCCACCAGGGCAATGTCCAGGTCACGGAAAATGTCGTCGAGGCCTGCCTCAAGCAGAAGGTGCGACGCCTGGTTCATCTGTCCTCGCCGTCCATTTATTTCGATGGTCGCGACCACCTCGGGCTGACTGAAGAACAGGTACCCAAGCGCTTCAAGCATCCTTATGCCGCCACCAAGTACCTGGCCGAGCAGAAAGTCTTCGGCGCCCAGGAGTTCGGCCTCGAAGTGCTGGCCCTGCGCCCGCGTTTCGTGACGGGTGCCGGTGATATGAGTATTTTCCCGCGCCTGTTGAAAATGCAGCGCAAGGGGCGGCTGGCCATTGTCGGCAATGGGTTGAACAAGGTGGATTTCACCAGTGTGCAAAACCTCAATGAAGCGTTGCTCAGCAGCCTGCTGGCCAGCGATTCTGCCTTGGGCAAGGCCTACAACATCAGTAACGGCGTCCCGGTCCCGTTGTGGGATGTGGTCAATTATGTGATGCGCCAGATGGAAGTCCCACAGGTCCGACGTTATCGTTCCTACGGCTTGGCTTATAGCGTCGCGGCCCTGAATGAGGGGGTCTGCAAGCTTTGGCCGGGCCGCCCCGAACCGACGCTGTCGCGTCTGGGCATGCAGGTCATGAACAAAAATTTCACCTTGGACATCGGCCGGGCCCGGCATTATCTCGATTACGATCCGCAGGTCAGCCTCTGGACCGCCCTGGATGAATTTTGCGCCTGGTGGGCGGTCCAAAACGCCCGCTGATCGGCCCGCCATGAACCGAGTGCCCGGTTCGGGGTCAATCGGTGCGGCGGGCGAGGGGGTTATACTCGCCGCATTAGCCATTATCGGTTTCCCAAAGGTCGAACCATGCCCATGCGTAACGATGCCAACGACGACTTCGACGATGTACCGAGCCTGCGGGTGCGGGCCGACATCCCCGATGACGATGATTTCCTGCCGAACCGCCAGCCGCCCCACGTGCAAGCGCGCCCGGCGCCCGCTGGCGCGGCCAAGGCCAAGGGGCCCAGCACCGGGCCGCTGTGGGCACTGGTCGGCGCGCTGCTGTGTGCGTTCGGTTTCCTGGCCTGGTGGAGCTTCCAGCAGATTTCCCTGATGGAGCAGCAATTGGTGGCGACTCAGGAAAGCTTCGCCCGGATCAGCGAGGATGCGGCGGGGCGCTTGCAAGACATTTCCGGCAAGGTGGTCGCCGGGCAGTCCAACGTCATGAGCGACAGTGAAGCCCTGAAATTGCAGATCAAACAGTTGGACAACAAACTGCAGGAGCAGGCCCGGCAATTCGACGGCAAGCTGCAGGAGCAGTACCGGCAACAGCAGGCCACGTTCGGTCCGTCCGCCGACCTGGACAAGGAACTGGCCCAGCTCATTGCCCAGGCCTCTGACCAGCAGAACACCAACACTCAGCTGCAAGCTTCCAACAAGGAGCTCCAAGCCCAGGTCAAGGCGCTGGCGGCTGAAGTGACCGCCCTGAAGAACCAGGGCGAGGGTGGTGCCCTGGATGCCCAGCTCAAGAGCATCGGTGCCGATATCACCGCCCTCAAAAGAGCCACCTCCAACTCCGCCATCGAGCGCCTGGAGCAGGACGTGATCGTGCTCAAGAGCCAGCAGGATAACGGCAACACTGCCGAGTTCGACGCCTTCCGCGGGCAGGTCACCCGTAATATCAACACCCTGCAAGCGCAGATCCAGCATTTGCAGCAGCAACTCAGCGCTCGGGCTCAATAAGCCTGATGTTCGGCCAGCGCCTATCCCTGTAGGAGCTGCCGAAGGCTGCGATCTTTTGATCTTTGCTCAAGACTCAATTGTCTGGGAAAAGATCGCAGCCTCGTTGCACTCGTCAGCTCCTACTTCCCCACGCCGTCTACGCTCTTGAAACACCAACAAGAACGAGGGCGCGCATATGGTTTTTTTTCACAGGATGGCCTGGCTGGGCGCAATGCTTGTGCTGGGGCTGGCCCAGACCCAGGCGGCCACTGCGGACGATGGCCAGGCGGCCCGGGCGCTGCTGGAGAAGGCTCTGGCCTACTACCACGACAATGGCGACAAGGCCTTTGCCGCCTTCAGCCGCCAAGGGGAATTCGTCGACAAGGATCGCTATGTGTTCGTGGTCGATACCCAGGGTGTGATGCTTGCCAGCGGCGGACCCTCCTCGGCGTTGATCGGGCGGGACGTGTCCGAAGTACTGGGGCCGGAATTGCGCAAAGCCTTCAAGGACGCCTTGAAAACCCCCGAGGCCAGCGGCATTCAGCAAGCCGAGTATCGCTGGCAGAACTGGGCGGACGGCAAGGTCGAGCGCAAGCATGTGTATTTCCAGCGCGTCGGCGAACGAATCCTGGCCGTCGGCTACTACCTGCCACGGGCTTCCGCCGAGCAGGCCAGGGCGCTGCTGGACAAGGCCTCAAGTGATCTGCTGAAAAACGAGAAAGCCACGTTGACGGCGGTCAACTCCCTCAAGGGCGGTTATCTGCAGGATGACCTGTATGTCTTTGTCGTTGACCTCGATACCCGGCGGTATGTGGGGCATGGCACCAATCTGCGTTTGATCAATACCGACTTCGCCAAGGTCAAGGACCCCGATGGCAAACCGGTGGGGGAACCGATCCTGGCCATGATCGCTAAGCAGGATGTGGGGGAGTATGAGTATCGCTGGAAGAACCCGGTGACTGGGAAGGTTGAGGACAAGCATGCTTACCTGAGGAAGGTTGGGCATTTTCTGGTGGCGGTGGGGTATTACAGTCCTTGAGGGGTTAGGGCTGGGTTTTGGGTGTATATCCGTTTCTTTGGTAACGGCGGCTTAGGGTTCCGCCCTGACGGCGGCTCACTTTTGAAAAGCGCAAAAGTAAGCAAAACGCTTTTGCCCCACCACTTGGTGCCTCGCTAGGGCTCGGCATGCCCGAACGAAGGCATTGCTCCGTGGGCCCGCCGCGAAGGGCCATCCATGGCCCAGCGCGGCTAACCCGGCATCCATGCCGGGTTGCCCACTGCGCAATACCTTCGTTCAGCCAGCGTGGTTAACGGGGCGCCCGAGATCAACGTCCGCCACGAGGCGGCCTTATAGCCGACCTGGTTCTCCCGGTCGTACTCCGACCCAACTGTGGGAGCGAGCCTGCTCGCGAAGGCGGCGCCCCAGTCGATGAAAATGTTGGATGTGCTGGCCCCTTCGCGAGCAGGCTCGCTCCCACAGTGGTTCTGTGTTGAATATAAATTTTTTGTCCGCTGAAGACTGAATGTGGGAGCGAGCTTGCTCGCGATGGCGATGGTTCAGTCACATGGGTGTTGAGCTGACTGGCCCCATCGCGAGCAAGCTTTGCTCCCACAGATCTGATGGGTGTACGACCGGGAGAGCCAGGTCGGCTATCAGGCCGCCTCGGGGAGGACGTTGATTTCGGCGCCCCGTTAACCACGCTGGCCGAACGCAGGCATTGTGGAGTGGGCATCCCGGCATGGATGCCGGGATAGCCGCGCTGGGCCATGGATGGCCCTTCGCGGCGGCCCACGGAGCAATGCCGGAGTGAGGGCATGCCGAGCCCTAGCGAGGCACCGAGTGGTGGGGCAAAAGCGTTTTGCTTACTTTTGCGCTCTTCAAAAGTGAGCCGCTGTAAGAGCGGAACCCTAAGCCGCCGTTACCGAAGAAACGGATATACACCCGATAAAAGCACCCCAGCGGGACTATATATCGGGACCCCGCCAAACTCAGCCCGCCACCAACACCCGAATCGCCTCCAAACGCAACGCTGCCTTCTCAAGCATCGCCAGCCCTTGCTCCCGCTGTTGGCGCAGGGCCACGAGTTCGCTGTCGCGCACAGTCGGGTTGACCGCTTGCAGGGCGGTCAGGCGGGCCAGTTCCTCGTCGGTATCGGCGGCCAGGCGGCGCTGGGCCTCGGCCACGCGCTCGGCGTGACGCGGGGCGATCTTCTCTTCGCCGGCATTGATCCGTGGCGTGAGCTGGTCGCGCTGGGCCTGGATGAACTTGTTGGCGCTGGCGCGGGGCACGCTTTCGAGTTGGTCGTTCAGGGTTTCGAACGAGACCCGGGCGGCCAGGTCGTTGCCGTTGGCGTCCAACAGGCAGCGCAGGGCGGCCGGTGGCAGGTAGCGACCCAGTTGCAGCGAGCGCGGCGCAACCACCTCACTGACATAGAGCAGCTCCAACAACACGGTGCCGGGCTTGAGCGCCTTGTTCTTGATCAGCGCCACGGCGGTGTTGCCCATCGAGCCGGACAGCACCAGGTCCATGCCGCCTTGCACCATCGGGTGCTCCCAGGTGATGAACTGCATGTCTTCGCGCGACAGCGCCTGGTTGCGGTCGTAGGTGATGGTCACGCCTTCGTCGTCGCCCAGCGGGAAGCTGGCGTCGAGCATTTTTTCGCTCGGTTTGAGGATCAGCGCGTTTTCCGAATGGTCCTCGCTGTCGATACCAAAGGCATCGAACAGGGTTTCCATGTAGATCGGCAAGGCAAACTGGTCGTCCTGCTCAAGAATGGCCTCCACCAACGCATCGCCTTCACCCGCGCCGCCGGAGTTGAGTTCCAGCAAACGGTCGCGACCGGTGTGCAGCTCGGCCTCCAGGCGCTCGCGCTCGGTACGGGCCTCGTCGATCAGCGCTTGCCACTGGCCGTCGTCGGCTTCCTCCAGCAAGGGCAGCAGGCGCGGGCCGAACTGGTGCT
This sequence comes from Pseudomonas sp. OA65, assembly GCF_017498305.1. NCBI lineage: Bacteria > Pseudomonadati > Pseudomonadota > Gammaproteobacteria > Pseudomonadales > Pseudomonadaceae > Pseudomonas > Pseudomonas sp. OA65. Next base: position 18,881 of record NZ_JAGDEZ010000048.1, on the reverse strand, counting down.
GCAAGGCGTTGCCGGTCGGGCAGGTGTTGAGGAAAGCATTCAGGGCTTCGTGATACCACTGGAACAGCCGCGCCTGGGGACTGGTTTCCAGGTATGGCGCATGCAGCTCGATGGTGTGCTTCTGGCCGATCCGGTCCAGACGACCAATACGTTGTTCCAGCAGGTCCGGATGCGCCGGCAGGTCGAACAGCACCAAGTGATGGGCGAACTGGAAGTTGCGCCCCTCACTGCCGATTTCCGAACAGATCAGCACCTGGGCGCCAAACTCTTCGTCGGCGAAATAGGCCGCCGCGCGGTCGCGCTCCAGGATATTCATGCCTTCGTGGAACACCGTGGCCGGGATGCCGGAACGCACGCGCAGGGCGTCTTCCAGGTCCATGGCGGTTTCGGCGTGGGCACAGATCACCAGCACTTTGGTGCGCTTGAGCATCTTCAGGGTGTCGATCAGCCACTCGACCCGCGGGTCGAAACGCCACCAGCGTTCTTCTTCGCTGGCGTCCGGCTGGGCCTGGAAGCTGACTTCCGGGTACAGCTCGGGGTGATCGCCCAAGGGCAGTTCGAGGTACTCGGCCGGGCACGGCAGCGGGTAGGCGTGTAGCTTGCGCTCGGGGAAGCCCTGCACGGCGGCGCGGGTGTTGCGAAACAGCACGCGACCGGTACCGTGGCGATCCAGCAGTTCACGCACCAGGCGGGCACTGGCTTGGACATCGCCATCATTCACGGCGGTCAGCAATGCTTCGCCTTCGTTCCCCAGGAAACCCTGGATGGTCTTGTGGGCTTCGGGCGAGAGGCGACCTTTGTCCAGCAGCTCCTGCACGGCTTCGGCCACCGGACGATAGTTTTCGCTCTCGGCGCGGAAGGCCTTGAGGTCATGGAAACGGTTCGGGTCCAGCAGGCGCAGGCGGGCGAAATGGCTGTCCTGACCCAGTTGTTCCGGGGTCGCGGTCAGCAGCAGCACGCCCGGGATGGTTTCGGCAAGCTGCTCGACCAGGGCGTATTGAGGGCTAACCTGGTCTTCGTGCCACACCAGGTGATGGGCTTCGTCGACCACCAGCAGGTCCCAGCCGGCGGCGAACAGCGCGTCCTGGGCCTTTTCGTCGTCCACCAGCCATTCCAGCGCCACCAGGGCCAATTGGGTGTCTTCGAACGGGTTGCTGGCATCGCTTTCGATGAAGCGTTCTTCGTCGAACAGCGCGACCTGCAGGTTGAAGCGTCGACGCATTTCCACCAGCCACTGGTGCTGGAGGTTTTCCGGCACCAGGATCAGGACGCGGTTGGCGCGGCCGGACAGCAATTGACGGTGGATGACCAGGCCGGCTTCGATGGTCTTGCCCAGGCCCACTTCGTCGGCCAGCAGTACTCGCGGTGCAATACGGTCGGCCACTTCACGGGCAATGTGCAATTGGTGGGCGATCGGCTGGGCGCGTACGCCGCCCAGGCCCCACAGTGAAGACTGCAACTGGCGGCTGGTGTGTTCCAGGGTGTGATAGCGCAGGGAGAACCAGGCCAGCGGGTCGATCTGGCCGGCGAACAGACGGTCGCTGGCCAGGCGGAACTGGATAAAGTTCGACAGTTGGGTCTCGGGCAGGGTGACGACTTCGTTCTGCCCGTTGAGGCCGTGGTAGACCAGCAGCCCATCGACGTCATCGACTTCGCGCACGGTCATTTTCCAGCCTTCGAAGTGAGTGATCACATCGCCCGGCGAAAACCGTACACGGGTAAGTGGCGCATTCCGTAGCGCGTACTGGCGAGTGTCGCCAGTGGCCGGATAGAGCACGGTCAACAAGCGGCCGTCCTGTGCCAGAACGGTGCCTAAACCCAGCTCGGCTTCGCTGTCACTGATCCAGCGTTGCCCCGGTTGATACTGCTGCGCCATGCTGCCTGACTCCCGCCTTGAAAAAGCCGGTTATCTTAACGGAAGGATCCTTCATACCAAAGGATTTACGTACGTTGATTCGTCTCGATGGTACGGAACTTACGCTTGCCCAGCGATCAAACAAGCTCGGCCCTGGCGATCGCTGCAATTGCCAACTGGGTCACAAGTTTCGGACCGGCGGTTCAAGCTGCCACTTTAGCCGCCGACAACCTGAAGACAGGAGAACCTTATGTTGCCACCCATACTCCCTTTGAGCGTTGTACCCATCACCGCTCAACAGGATCCGGTTCGCCAGCGACCGGACATACCGCCCGTGGTCCCGGTGCAGCAAAGCTCCAACGAAAGCACCATCGACCTGCAGAACCGCGACCCGGAAGAGACCGCGCTGCTGTTGCGCGAGGAACAGCGTCGCCAGCAGGAGCGCGAGCGCCGCCGCCGTGAGGCCGATGAAGACCCTGAAGAGCACCTGGCCGTACCGGGCACCGAACTCAACGCCGACAATACCGTGCCGGTGGTGCCGCTGATAGACGAAGAGTCGCGCCAAGGCCTGTGGGTCGATATCCAGATCTGATCCAGGTGTCTGGCTGCATTCACAGGCTGGTCAACGCCGCCAACAGCCCGCATCATGGGCGCATCCGCAATTCACTGCACGATGCCCACACGCCATGAGCCAAGACGACAAGCTGATCGACCTCAGTACCGAACGCGCCAAGCGCGTTCACGATCTCAATGAAAAACGCCTCAATGAAGTCCGCCAGGCTTTCGAGCAGGCCATGCCGTTGGGCAAGCCAAAGAAAAAGCCGAAGAGCAAGCCGAAAAAGCGCTGAACCCCCTCCTTCCATTGATGCAGATCAGTTATTTCCCCACCTTTACGCCCCGTTGCGGGCGTTATTGACGTCGGTCAATTTCCATCCAGGCCTGATTGGTTACCTTGAACCCATCGCAACAGGGGCAAGACCAGGAGGCCAGTCATGTTTTTCGATAATGTGGTGTTTGCCGGAGTGCTGACGGTCGGCCTCATGGTCGTGTTTTTCGCAGGTTTTGGATTATTCATCTGGAAAGACGCACACAAGCGGAAAAAACCGTAGGTCTTTCTGGTTACAACGAGCACGCAAGGCATTTTGGGCGACTTCGGTCGCCCTTTTTTTTGGCAAATTTTCCCGGTTCCACACAAAGCCATTGTGGGAGCGAGCCTGCTCGCGATAGCGGTGTGCCAGGCGCTGTAGATGTGACAGGCCCGACGCTATCGCGAGCAGGCTCGCTCCCACAGGGATTTGTATTCGGCATAAAAAAAGGTGCGATCCGCAAGGGTCGCACCTTTTTTGTGAGCCGCTGGAATCAGCTGCCGATAGCCTTGGACGCCAGCCAGAACAGCGCCGCCGACAGCGCCACCGTCGCCGGCAGGGTCAGCACCCAGGCCAGCAGGATGGTGCGTACGGTGCCGCCTTGCAGGCCGCTCTTGTTGGCGACCATGGTGCCCGCCACGCCCGAGGACAGTACATGGGTGGTGGAAACCGGCAGGCTGAAGATATTCGCCGCGCCGATCATGCACGCGGTGGTGATCTGCGCCGACATACCTTGCGCATAGGTCATGCCTTGTTTGCCGATCTTCTCGCCGATGGTCAGCACCACACGCTTCCAGCCAACCATGGTGCCCAGGCCCAGCGCCAGTGCGACTGCCAGGATCACCCAGAACGGGGCGTACTCGGTGGTGGCGGTCAGGTCCTTGCGCAGCTTGTTCAAGTCATCTTTTTCGCGAGCTGCCAAGCCTGGCAACTTGCCTACCTTCTTCGCCGTGTCGTCCAGGCAGAGCAGGTAGCGACGAACCTCGATGCGTCGTTCCGACGGCAGCGAATGGTAGTCAGCCACGCCTTTGAGCGTGTCGAGCAGGGCATTGATGGTCGGTTCGGTCTGCTGCGGGTTGCAGCGGAACTTCTCGGGCAGGTCGCCGTTCACGCTTTTGCCCAGCGCCAGGTATTCACCCAGGGACTCGTGGTTGCGTTGGTAGAACTGGCTCAGGTGCAAGGTTGCGTCACGGGTCCGCTCGATCTGGTAGGTGGTGCTGCCCAGGTCCAGTACGAACTGCGCCGGCACGATACCGATCAGCACCAGCATGATCAGGCCGATACCTTTCTGGCCATCGTTGGAACCGTGGACAAAGCTGACGGCCATGGCCGAGATCACCAGTACCAGGCGGTTCCAGAACGGCGGGTGTTTCTTGTCGTCGATCTGGCGGCGCTGTTCCGGCGTCTTGTGCATCTTCGACAGCGGACGCCACCATTTCAGGCCGATCAGCACCAGGGCGGCGATCAGGAAACCGGCCATGGGCGAGAACACCAGGGAAGCGCCGATATCGATCGCCTTCTGCCAGTTCACCCCGTCGGCCAACGGGATATCGTTGATCAGCGCGTTGGCCAGGCCCACGCCGAGGATCGAACCGATCAATGTGTGGGAGCTGGATGCCGGGATACCGAAGTACCAGGTGCCCAGGTTCCAGGTGATGGCCGCTGCGAGCAGCGAAAACACCATGGCCAGCCCGTGTCCGGTGTTCACATTGATCAGCAGCTCCACGGGCAACAGGTGAACGATGGCGTACGCCACCCCCACACCGCCCAGCAACACGCCGAGAAAATTGAACACCCCGGAAAAGAACACCGCCAGGTGAGGCGGCATGGCTTTGGTGTAGATAACAGTGGCAACCGCGTTAGCGGTGTCATGAAAGCCGTTGATGAACTCGAAGGCGAGGACAAAAGCCAGGGCGAGCAAGAGGCTCACAAGCACCCAAGCATCCAGTCCGCTGAATAAATCGATCATGAAGGTTTTCTGACCCGGTCATAAGGGGGCGCGATTATGCCAGAAAACCTCGGTAATCGATGCATTGCCTGCTCATCGGTAACATTCTTCAACGAAATAAATTGTAGGACAGCCTCAAGCGCCATGTCTGCCGCGGGTTGCGTAACCCCTTGAATCATGGGCGCAAAGCACACTTGGCCAGGATCACGACACGCTGAATGATGCCGCGAGCGGTTGTATGAAATATCTGAAAAGGAGGTCGGCCATGACCCTTCCCGACCGTCGGATGGGAACGGATGGCGGCCCGCTCATGGCGGGCGTGCGCTACGGTTTCCGGCCTGGGTGGCGGCCGGAGACCTCTTCACAAGAACCTCGGGCGCGGAGCGTCACTGCTCTTCGGCCTTGAGTTCCTTTTCCATCTTCTGGAGTTCCTGAGTGAAGGCCTGGTCCTGAACGGTGGCGCGCTTGCGCCAGGGTTTGCGTTCCGGTTCAGGTTGCGCGGCGTAGGTGGTGACTTCCCCGCCGTAAACTTCCTTGTAACGTTGTTCCTGGCGCTCAAGTTCCGCGCGCAGTTCGTCTTTCGTCACAGTTTTACCTAAATTAATTGAAGTTGAATCTGGTGATACGCACTGCATGTGGACATGCAGACGGCCACGGCACCAGAGCTGACAGCTGACGTAGCATCAGGGCTTCGCGTTGTTGCCAAACAGGGGAAGCGACCATGAAGGCGCTTCGAGCACCAGGGTAATGACCACGATGCCTGCGCACGGGAACGGTCGATTGGCCGTACCGTCGCTGTTTTGCATTATAGCGGCCCAGCCGAATAACACTATCGGGAAAAATTAAAAGATGCTGTTGTTGTGTGAACTCATGTTTGTATGTGCAACTTGTATCACCGCGTGCAGGAAAGGTCGGCGAGTACCGCTATCCAGATGCCATTCACGCCAACAAGTTCAATATTGCTCATCCCTTCAAGCCAAACCCGAGTCATTGTTTCCTGCAACTTACACTCAAACGTGTTCGCGGCGGAGCGCTATTCGATAGCTGATCCGATTGCGATTATCGGTCGACGGTTCGATAATCGAACGCTCTCGACCGGCAGCCCTTGCTTGCCCATCGGGCCGCCGCTTGAATAGCCGTCATTCCCGGGGAAGGACCAGACATGAACGACCAATTGCGCAATGCCTTCACTTCAGTCGCGCCTCCGATCGTCGCCTCGCCGGCCAAGCGGATCCAGGCCCTGACCGGTGATCCCGACTTCATGACCTCCCTGGCCCGCGGCTTGGCCGTGGTCCAGGCCTTCCAGGAGCGCAAGCGGCACCTGACCATCGCCCAGATCAGCCACCGCACGGAAATTCCCCGCGCCGCTGTCAGACGTTGCCTGCATACCTTGATCAAGTTGGGCTACGCCACCACGGACGGGCGCACCTATTCGCTGCTGCCCAAAGTGCTGACCCTCGGTCACGCCTATCTGTCTTCCACACCCCTGGCCGTTTCTGCCCAGCCGTACCTGGACCGCATGAGCGAGCAACTGCACGAAGCCTGCAACATGGCCACGCTCGAAGGCGACGACATTCTCTACATCGCCCGCTCTGCGACCACTCAGCGCCTGATTTCGGTGGACCTGTCGGTGGGCGGGCGCCTGCCAGCCTATTGCACTTCCATGGGCAGGATTCTCCTGGCGGCCCTGGATGATGCGTCGTTGCGCGACTACCTCGACCACGCCGACTTGCAGGCCAAGACCAGCCGCACCTTGCACACACCTGAGGCTTTGCTCGAGTGCCTGCAACAGGTGCGGCAGCAGGGCTGGTGCATCGTCGACCAGGAACTGGAACAAGGTCTGCGTTCGATTGCCGTACCGGTGTACGACGCTTCCGGCCAAGTAGTGGCCGCGCTAAACGTCAGTACCCATGCCGGGCGGGTCAGCCGCAATGAGTTGGAACAACGCTTCCTGCCTGGCCTGCTGGGGGCCAGTCGCGACCTGAGCGCGCAGCTGTTCACTTAAGCTGTTCGATAAACGCACACAGTCGGCGGCGATGAATTGACGGTGTTTGCCCGGCCTCATTAATGTCGCGCAGCGTCATCCGGCGTGTTTCGCCGGGTTTCCGTTCGTCCGCCTGCGTTTCTCGCTTGGAATAAAAATAAAATGAACCAGCCCCAGACCTCCGTAGGCAATTGCCTCGATGTGCAGTCCTTCATCAATACCCAGCCCATATCGCGTTATCAGTGGCGGGTGGTAATTCTGTGTTTCCTGATTGTGTTCCTCGACGGCCTCGATACGGCCGCCATGGGCTTCATCGCCCCGGCGCTGTCCCAGGATTGGGGCATCGATCGCGCCAGCCTCGGCCCGGTAATGAGTGCCGCGCTGATCGGCATGGTATTTGGCGCACTGGGCTCAGGGCCGTTGGCTGACCGCTTCGGGCGAAAAGTCGTACTGGTGGGCGCGGTCGTGTTGTTCGGCGCGTTCAGCCTGGCGTCGGCCTACAGCACCAACGTCGATCAATTGCTGGTATTGCGCTTCCTGACCGGCCTGGGACTAGGCGCCGGGATGCCGAACGCCACCACCTTGCTCTCGGAATACACCCCGGAACGCAAGAAGTCGCTGTTGGTGACCAGCATGTTCTGTGGCTTCAACCTGGGCATGGCCGGCGGCGGGTTCATCTCCGCCAAGCTGATCCCGGCGTTCGGCTGGCACAGCCTGCTGCTGATTGGCGGGGTGCTGCCGTTGATCCTGGCGGTCGTGTTGCTGTTCTGGCTGCCGGAGTCGGCGCGTTACCTGGTGGTGCGCAATCGCGACACCGACAAAGTGCGCAAGACCCTGGCGCCGATCGAGCCGCAAGTCGTGGCCCAAGCGGCGAGCTTCAGTGTGCCGGAACAGAAAACCGTGAAAGCCCGTAACGTGCTGGCGGTGATTTTCTCCGGCACCTACAGTGCCGGCACCTTGCTGCTGTGGCTGACCTATTTCATGGGCTTGGTGATTGTCTACCTGTTGACCAGTTGGCTGCCGACCTTAATGCGCGACAGCGGCGCGAGCATGGAGCAGGCCGCGTTTATCGGGGCGTTGTTTCAATTCGGCGGCGTGTTGAGCGCTGTGTTTGTCGGTTGGGCGATGGACCGGTTCAATCCGCACAAGGTCATCGGCCTTTTCTATCTGATGGCCGGGGTGTTTGCCTACGCGGTGGGGCAGAGCCTGGGCAACATCACCGTGCTCGCCACCCTGGTGCTGGTGGCCGGCATGTGCGTCAACGGCGCGCAATCGGCGATGCCGTCCCTGGCGGCGCGTTTCTACCCGACCCAGGGCCGGGCCACCGGGGTCTCGTGGATGCTGGGCATCGGTCGTTTCGGCGCGATCCTCGGGGCCTGGATGGGCGCCACACTGCTGGGCCTGGGCTGGAACTTCGAACAGGTCCTGACGGCACTGGTTATTCCTGCCGCCCTGGCGACCACCGCGGTGGTGATCAAGGGCATGGTCAGTCATGCGGATGCGACCTGAGCTATTCACATGCACGAAGCCCTGAGCCACACCTGTGGCGAGGGAGCTTGCTCCCGCTGGGCTGCGTAGCAGCCCTAAAAAGAGGGCCGCTTCGCGCCCCAGCGGGAGCAAGCTCCCTCGCCACGGTTTCCGCTTGTTTTCGATGTGAGGGCAAATCGATAGCCAAACAACAATCTGTTCGATAAACGAACACTCAGTCGATTATCGGATTGTTTTGGCGTCATCCCGAAGCTTAATCTTCAGTCACTCCGGCGCTTGAACCTCGCGCCTTTTTCTTCATGTCGGTCTACTGGAAAACGGGAGCCTGCCCCATGGCTGAAATCCTTTCGCTGCACGACGCGGTGAAGCAATTCGTCAACGACGGCGATACCGTCGCGCTCGAAGGCTTCACTCATCTGATTCCTACGGCGGCAGGTCATGAAATCATTCGCCAGGGCAAGAAGGATCTAACCTTGGTGCGCATGACGCCTGACCTGATCTATGACCAGTTGATCGGCGCCGGTTGTGCTCGCAAGTTGATCTTCTCTTGGGGCGGTAACCCTGGCGTCGGGTCGTTGCACCGCTTGCGCGATGCCGTGGAGAAACAATGGCCGCACCCGCTGGAGATCGAGGAGCACAGCCACGCCGACCTGGCCAATGCCTACGTCGCCGGCGCCTCCGGCCTCCCGTTCGCGGTGTTGCGGGCCTACGCCGGCTCCGACCTGCCGAAGGTCAACCCTCTGATCAAGAGCGTGACCTGTCCCTTCACTGGCGAAGTCCTGGCCGCCGTGCCTTCGGTGCGCCCGGACATCACGGTGATCCACGCCCAGAAAGCCGACCGCAAGGGTAACGTGCTGCTGTGGGGCATCCTCGGTGTGCAGAAAGAAGCCGCCCTGGCCGCCAAGCGTTGCATCGTCACCGTGGAAGAAATCGTCGAGGACCTGAACGCGCCGATGAACGCCTGCGTGCTGCCGACCTGGGCGTTGAGCGCCGTGTGCCATGTCCCCGGCGGTGCCCATCCGTCCTACGCCCACGGCTACACCGAGCGTGACAACCGTTTCTACCAGGCGTGGGACCCGATCGCCCGGGACCGTGAGACTTTTACCGCATGGATCAACGAATACATCCACGGCACTCGAGATTTCAGTGAATTCCAGGCCCGGCTGGCAGCCGCTTCGCAGGTGAAACCATGAACTATTCCACCAACGAAATGATGACCGTCGCCGCGGCGCGTCGCTTGAAAAACAATGCCGTGTGCTTCGTCGGCATCGGCCTGCCGTCGAAAGCGGCCAACCTGGCGCGGCTGACCTCGTCGCCGGACGTCGTACTGATCTACGAATCCGGCCCGATCGGTGCCAAGCCCAGCGTACTGCCGCTGTCCATCGGCGACGGTGAACTGGCGGAAACCGCCGATACTGTCGTACCGACCGGTGAGATCTTTCGCTACTGGCTGCAGGGTGGGCGTATCGATGTCGGTTTCCTTGGCGCGGCCCAGGTCGACCGTTTCGGCAACATCAACACCACGGTGGTGGGCGACTACCATCAACCGAAAGTCCGCTTGCCGGGTGCCGGTGGCGCGCCGGAAATCGCCGGTTCCGCCAAAAGCGTACTGATCATCCTCAAGCAGTCGGCGCGTTCGTTTGTCGACAAGCTGGATTTCATCACCTCGGTCGGCCATGGCGAAGGCGGCGATTCGCGCAAGCGTCTGGGCCTGCCGGGGGCGGGGCCCGTGGGCATCATCACCGACTTGTGCATCATGGAGCCGGAAGCCGGCAGCCATGAATTCGTGGTCACCGCGCTGCACCCCGGCGTGACCCGCGAGCAAGTCATTGCGGCCACCGGGTGGGCGATCCGTTTCGCCGACCAGGTGCAAACCACCGCCGAGCCGACCGAGGTGGAGCTGCGCGCACTGCGCGACCTGGAAGCTCGCACCGCGGCGGCCCACGGCCAGGCACCGGGAGAAGCCTGATGCGCGACGTGTATATCTGTGATGCGATTCGAACCCCCATCGGTCGGTTTGGCGGCGGTTTGTCCGCCGTGCGTGCCGATGACCTGGCGGCCGTGCCGATCAAGGCGCTGATGGAGCGCAACCCATCGGTGGACTGGAGCGCGGTGGACGAAGTGTTTCTCGGCTGTGCCAACCAGGCCGGCGAAGACAACCGCAACGTGGCGCGCATGGCGCTGCTGTTGGCGGGCCTGCCGGAGAGCATTCCCGGCGTGACCCTCAATCGCCTTTGCGCCTCGGGCATGGACGCCATCGGCACCGCGTTCCGCGCCATCGCCAGCGGCGAGATGGAACTGGCGATTGCTGGCGGCGTGGAGTCGATGTCTCGGGCGCCGTTCGTGATGGGCAAGGCCGACGCGGCGTTTTCCCGCAACATGAAGCTGGAAGACACCACCATCGGCTGGCGTTTCATCAACCCGTTGATGAAAGCCCAGTACGGCGTCGACGCGATGCCGCAGACTGCCGATAACGTGGCCGATGACTACGCCGTGTCCCGCGCCGACCAGGACGCTTTCGCCTTGCGCAGCCAACAGCGAACGGCGGTGGCCCAGGCGGCAGGGTTTTTCGCCGAAGAAATCGTGCCGGTGCGCATCACTCATAAAAAAGGCGAAACCGTGGTTGAACAGGACGAGCACCCGCGCGCCGACACCACGCTGGAAACCTTGGGCAAACTCAAACCGGTCAATGGCCCTGACAAGACCGTCACCGCCGGCAACGCTTCGGGTGTCAACGACGGCGCGGCCGCCTTGATCCTGGCGTCGGCCGAAGCGGTGAAAAAACATGGCCTGACGCCTCGGGGCAAAGTGTTGGGCATGGCCAGCGCCGGCGTTGCGCCACGGGTGATGGGCATTGGCCCGGTGCCAGCAGTGCGCAAGCTCACTGAACGCCTGGGCCTGGCGGTCGCGGATTTCGATGTGATCGAACTCAATGAAGCGTTTGCCAGCCAAGGCCTGGCGGTGTTGCGAGACCTGGGGCTGGCGGACGATGCGCCGCAGGTCAACCCGAACGGCGGCGCCATCGCCCTCGGTCATCCATTGGGCATGAGCGGTGCGCGTTTAGTACTGACGGCGCTGCACCACTTGGAAAAGACCGGCGGCAAGAAAGGCCTGGCGACCATGTGCGTCGGCGTCGGCCAGGGTCTGGCATTGGCCATCGAACGCGTCTGACGCGTCGCTCTACTAATAAGAAAACCGAGGAATGCTTCATGACTGACAAGCCTGGTTATCGTCGCCCCCAAGCGGGCACCCAGCCGGAATATCTGCACCCGCCGTACCAGTCCACCAACCTGCGCTCGCCGTCCAAGCCGTTGGTGTTCCTGCCGCATTCGCTGTCGGAAATTACCGGCCCGACGGTAGGCGCCGACCGCTTGCAGGAAAAGGACCACGACCTGACCGCCCAGCATGCCGGCGCGCCACTGGGTGAGCGGATCATCATTCACGGGCGGGTGTTGGATGAGCACGGCGAGCCGGTGCCCGGCATCCTCGTGGAGATCTGGCAGGCCAACGCTGCCGGTCGCTACAACCATGACCGTGACGACCATGACGCGCCACTGGACCCGAATTTCACCGGCACCGGTCGCACCGTGACCGATGCCGACGGCTGGTATCAGTTCCAGACCATCAAGCCCGGCGCTTACCCGTGGGGCAACCACCACAACGCCTGGCGCCCGGCGCATATCCATTTCTCACTGTTCGGGCCGAGCATCCTGACGCGCCTGGTGACGCAGATGTATTTCCCGGGCGATCCGTTGCTGGAATACGACCCGATCTACAACTGCGTGCCGGACACCCGCGCCAAAGAGCGCCTGATTGCCCGTTTCGACCTGGAAAAAACCGTCCCTCACTACGCCCTCGGTTACCGCTGGGACATCGTCTTGCGCGGCCGCGATGCCACGCCGATGGAGAAATAAGATGACGCTCACCGCCACCACGTCCCATACCGTTGGCCCTTACTACCACATCGGCCTGACCTGGCTGAACCGCGAAGACCTGACCGTTGCCCAAACCCTTGGCCAACGTGTGGCAATCACCGGGCAGGTGGTCGACGGTAATGGCCAGTTCGTCAACGACGCGATGCTGGAAGTCTGGCAGGCCAACGCCGCCGGCAAATACGCCCACCCGGAAGACGACCAGGACAAACCTTTGGACCCGCACTTCGACGGTTTTGGTCGGGTGCCGGTGGATGCTGAAGGGCGCTTTCGCTTCACCACCATCAAGCCGGGCACGGTGCAAGGGCTGGGCGATACGACCCAGGCGCCGCATCTTGTCGTGCTGGTGTTCGCACGTGGGCTGGTCAAGCATTTGCTGACACGCATCTACTTTGACGGCGAACCGGCCAACGAAGCTGACCCGCTGCTGGCCTGCGTGCCCGAGGAGCGCCGCGGCACCCTCGTCGCCAAGCCCGATGCGTCGGGCGTGTACCAGTGGAACGTGATCCTGCAGGGCACGGATGCCGAGACGGTGTTCTTCGATTACTGAGTGAGTCAACACTGACGCCATCGCGGGCAAGCCTTGCTCCCACAGGAGTACACGACAGCGGTGGGTAATGGCAACAACCTCTGTGGGAGCAAGGCTTGCCCGCGATAGCGTCAGTCCAGGCAATGCAATACTGTGGAACGGGACTGTTACTAAGTGTGTCTAGACTTCGTCAGCCCCAACGAGTGAATAACCCATGACCATCCCAATCAGCCATTACACCGGTGAAGAACGCAGCAAGCGCATCTTCGCCATCGTCGGCGCCTCATCCGGCAATCTGGTCGAATGGTTCGACTTCTACGTCTATGCGTTCTGTGCGATTTATTTCGCGCCAGCGTTCTTCCCCTCGGACAACCCGACGGTGCAACTGGTCAACACGGCCGGTGTGTTCGCCGCCGGGTTCCTGATGCGCCCCATCGGCGGCTGGATTTTTGGCCGAGTGGCGGACCGTCACGGGCGCAAGAATTCGATGATGATCTCGGTGCTGATGATGTGCTTCGGCTCGTTGCTCATCGCCTGCCTGCCCACCTACAACGACATCGGCGTCTGGGCGCCGGTGCTGCTGTTGCTCGCGCGCTTGCTGCAAGGCCTGTCGGTGGGCGGTGAATACGGCACCACCGCCACCTACATGAGCGAAGTGGCCCTCAAGGGCCAGCGCGGCTTCTTCGCCTCGTTCCAGTACGTGACGCTGATTGGCGGGCAGTTGCTGGCGGTGTCGCTGGTGGTGGTGCTGCAACAGTTTCTCAACGAGGACGAACTGCGTGCCTACGGCTGGCGGATTCCGTTCGTGGTAGGCGCCGCGGCGGCGTTGATTTCCCTGCTCCTGCGTCGCTCGTTGAAGGAGACCAGCAGCAAGGAAATGCGCGAAAACAAGGACGCCGGCAGCATCGCCGCGCTGTTCCGCGACCACAAGGCGGCGTTCATCACCGTGCTCGGCTACACCGCCGGCGGTTCGCTGATTTTCTACACCTTCACCACCTACATGCAGAAATACCTGGTGAACACCGCCGGCCTGCATGCCAAGACCGCCAGCTACATCATGACCGGCGCGCTGTTCCTCTATATGTGCATGCAACCGCTGTTCGGCATGCTGGCGGACAAGATCGGCCGGCGTAACTCCATGCTTTGGTTCGGTGGCCTGGGGGCGTTGTGCACGGTGCCGATCCTGCTGACGCTCAAAAGCATCAGCAGCCCGTTCCTGGCGTTTGTCCTGATTACGTTGGCGCTGGCCATCGTCAGTTTCTACACCTCCATCAGCGGCTTGGTGAAAGCGGAAATGTTTCCACCTGAAGTGCGGGCACTGGGAGTAGGGTTGGCTTACGCGGTGGCCAATGCGATTTTTGGTGGTTCGGCGGAGTACGTTGCCTTGAGCCTGAAGGCCCAGGGCATGGAAAACGCCTTTTATTGGTATGTCACGGTGATGATGGTGGTGGCGTTCCTCTTCAGCCTGCGCCTGCCCAAGCAGCCGGCGTATTTGCACCACGACCTTTGATCCATTCACTTAAGGCTTGTTTGAATCATTGTAGCGAGGGAGCTTGCTCCCGCTGGGCTGCGCAGCAGCCCTCTCTTGTGAGCGCTTCGCACTCAAGCGGGAGCAAGCTCCCTCGCCACAAAGGCATCTACCTTCCCAAGGACTGTTTATGAGCGAACGACCGGGCAATCAGCTGTTCGATGCCTACTTCACCGCCCGCGACATGCGCGAGGTGTTCTGCGATGCAGGGCGGGTGCAGGCCATGCTGGATGTCGAGGCCGCATTGGCCCGGGCCCAAGCGCGAGTGGGGTTGATCCCCCAGGACGCGGTGGCGCCGATCGAGAGCGCCTGCCATGCCCAGTTGTACGACTTTTGCGCATTGAGCGATGCGATTGCCAGTGCCGGCAATTCGGCGATCCCACTGGTGAAGGCATTGGGCAAGCGCATCGCCACCGAGAGCGCGGAGGCCGAACGCTACGTGCACCTGGGGGCTACCAGCCAGGATGTGATGGACAGCGGGCTGGTGCTGCAACTGCGCCAGGCGTTGGGCTTGATCGAGGCAGAGCTGGCGCAACTGGCCGCCACCCTGGCCCGACAAGCCGAGCGCTACGCCGCCACACCGCTGGCCGGGCGCACTTGGTTGCAACATGCCACCCCGGTAACCCTGGGCATGAAGATCGCCGGTTGGCTGGGGGCGACCACCCGCAGTCGCCAGCGCTTGCAGGAACTCAAACCACGCCTGCTGGTGCTGCAATTCGGCGGCGCCTCCGGAACGCTCGCCGCCTTGGGTGAGCAGGCGCTGCCGGTCGCCGAAGCCTTGGCCGCCGAGTTGCAACTGAACCTGCCGGAGCAACCGTGGCACACCCAGCGCGATCGCCTGGTGGAGTTCGGCGCGGTGCTGGGGTTGATCGCCGGCAGCCTGGGCAAATTGGGGCGCGATATCAGCCTGTTGATGCAGACCGAGGCCGGCGAAGCGTTCGAACCTTCTGCACCGGGCAAGGGCGGTTCGTCGACGATGCCGCACAAGCGCAACCCGGTGGGCGCGGCGGTGCTGATAAGTGCGGCGACACGGGTGCCTGGCCTGCTGTCGACGCTGTTCAGCGCCATGCCTCAGGAACACGAGCGCAGCCTGGGCTTGTGGCACGCCGAATGGGAAACCCTGCCTGAGATCTGCTGCCTGGTCTCCGGTGCCTTGCAACAGGCGCGACTGCTGGCCGAAGGGCTGGAAGTGGATGCGGCGCGCATGGCCCGCAACCTGGAACTGACCCAGGGGTTGGTGCTGGCCGAAGCGGTGAGCATCGTCCTGGCCCAGCGGGTTGGCCGTGACACCGCCCATCATCTGCTGGAGCAATGCTGCAAGCGCGCCGTGGCCGAACAGCGGCATCTGCGCGATGTGCTGGGAGACGAATCCCAAGTCACCGCGCAGTTATCCGCGACCGAGCTGGACCATTTGCTCGACCCGGCCCACTACCTCGGACAGGCCCAGACCTGGGTCGCCCGAGCCGTGGCCGAACACCTTGCCTTGAATGCCTGAAAGGAGATTGTTGTGGGATTCGTCAAACTCGCCGAGGGCGATCTGAATTACCGATTGGACGGGCCGCAAGACGCCCCGGTGCTGGTGCTCTCCAACTCCCTGGGCACCGATTTGCACATGTGGGACGAGCAGGTCGCGGCCTTCAGCGAACACTTTCGTGTGCTGCGTTTCGACACCCGTGGTCATGGCCAGTCGCTGGTGACCGAAGGCCCCTACAGCATCGAACAGCTGGGGCGCGATGTGCTGGCGATGCTTGATCAGTTGAACATCGACAAGGTGCATTTCTGCGGCTTGTCCATGGGCGGCTTGATCGGTCAGTGGCTGGGCATCAATGCTGGCGAGCGCCTGCACAAACTGGTGGTGTGCAACACCGCCGCCAAGATCGGCGATCCATCGGTGTGGAACCCACGCATCGAAACCGTACTGCGTGACGGCAAGGCGGCGATGGTTGCGTTGCGCGATGCCTCGATTGCCCGCTGGTTTACCCCTGACTTTGCCGAGGCCCAGCCTGCGACAGCGAAAAAAATCACCGACATGCTGGCTGCGACCTCGCCCCAGGGTTATGCCGCCAACTGCGCGGCGGTGCGTGATGCCGATTTCCGCGAGCAGTTGTCATCGATTCGCGTGCCGCTGCTGGTGATTGCCGGGACGGAAGATGCGGTGACACCGCCGTCGGGAGGGCATTTTATCCAGGAACGCGTCAGCGGGGCCGAGTACGCCGAGTTCCATGCCGCGCACCTGTCCAACGTCCAGGCTGGCGCCGCGTTCAGCGCGCGGGTCTTGGATTTCCTGCTTGATTCGGGCCGGGCCTGAGGAGTTTTTTGTGGACGAGAAACAACGTTACGACGAAGGCATGCAAGTGCGCCGCGCGGTGCTGGGCGATGCCCACGTCGATCGCAGCCTCAATGCCCTGACCGAATTCAACAGTGAATTCCAGGAGATGATCACCCGCCACGCCTGGGGCGACATCTGGACCCGCCCGGGCCTGCCGCGCCATACCCGCAGCCTGATCACCATCGCCATGCTGATCGGCATGAACCGCAACGAAGAACTCAAGCTGCACCTGCGCGCCGCCGCCAACAACGGTGTGAGCCGCAGCGAGATCAAGGAAGTGATCATGCAGAGCGCCATCTACTGCGGCATCCCGGCAGCCAACGCCACCTTCCACCTGGCCGAATCCGTCTGGGACGAACTGGGCGTCGAATCGCGGGCTTGAGATCCACCGCCAATCCCCTGTGTGAGTCATTACTGTGGGAGCAAAGCTTGCTCGCGATGCAATGCCACACTCGGAAGAAACACTACTGGCCCACCGCTATCGCGAGCAAGCTTTGCTCCCACATTGGATCTTCAGTGAACACAAGTTTTGTGCTCGGCACTGATCCCCCTGTGGGAGCGAGCCTGCTCGCGATGACGATGGTACAGCCACCCTCCATATCTAGCTTTTACAGCAAGCTGATCGGATAGCTGACGATCAACCGGTTCTCATCGAACTCGTTAGTGCTGTAGTCCCGGCGCATCGTCGAGTTGCGCCACTTCACATTCAGGCTCTTCAGCGCGCCGCTCTGCACGGTATAAGCTAGCTCACTTTCCCGACCCCATTCCTTGCCATCGTCAACCGTGGCGGTGTGCACGTTGTCACCGCTGATGTAGCGGTTCATCAGCGTCAGGCCCGGCACGCCGACGGCAGCGAAGTTGAAGTCGTGGCGCACTTGCCAGGATTTTTCCTTGGCGTTGTCGTAGCTGGAGTTGTAGCTGTCGTTCGCCAGGGTGCCGCCGCTGGTGCCGTTGACGCGCATCCAGGCATCATCGCCGCCGACTTTTTGCAGGCCGACGTAGAAGGTGTTGCCGCCGTATTTTGCCGAGAGCATGGCGAACGCGGTTTTGTTGTCGAGGTCGCCGGCCAATGCGCTGCCGTTTTCCTTGCCGGTGAAGTAGCCAAGGTTGGCGCCCAGGGTCCAGTCGCCCATGGGTTGGCTGTGGGTCAGGTTGAAATACTGCTGTTGGTAGATGTCGGACAGTTCCGCGTACCAGACGCCGACCTGGGTGCGTTTTTCGTTGAAGGCGTATTCGCCGCCGCCGAAGTTGAAACGGTCGGAGGTGAACGCGCCGCGGCCGTTCATCGACATGTCTTCCATGCTCGCGTCGTTGCGCGGGCTGTTGGCGCGGAACTGGCCGCCGTAGAGGGTCAGGCCGCTGATTTCGGTGGAGGTCACCTGGCCACCACGGAAGGTTTGCGGCAGGGAGCGGCCGTCGTCGGAACGCAGGATCGGCAGTACCGGCATCCATTCGCCGACCTTCAATTCAGTCTTCGAGACCTTGGCCTTGAGGGCCACGCCGAGGCGACCGAAGTCGTCGGCCGGGCGACCGTCGTCATGTACCGGCAGCAGTTGTGTACCTGCCGTGCCGCGACCGCCATCGAGCTTGACCGAGTACATGCCCAGTACGTCCATGCCGAAACCGACGGTGCCTTGGGTGAAACCGGACTTGGCGTCGAGGATGAAGCTCTGGGTCCACTCTTCAGCCTTGCCTTGGGCATTGTTCGGGTTGGTGAAGTTGCGGTTGAGGTAGAAGTTGCGCAGGTTCAGCGTGGCCTTGGCATCTTCGACGAATCCCGATTCCGCGGCCAGGACGGGCAGGGCGGTGCTGGCCAGGGCGACGGCGATAAGGCTGGGGAACAGGTGCTGTGTGGGCTTCATGGGCGTTGTCTCTTGTTTTTTATGGACGAAGCGAGTTGTTGCCGCAACCGTGGGTTACGAACATTGCGGTGGAGCTGGAGGGTTAAAACGATCGAGGATCAGCCGGACGGAGCGGGGCGCAGAGGCATGGCGTCGAACCTGTTGTTATTGGTTTTGTGTGAGGGATGGTGAAGGGCGGCCCGGGATCGGTTCAATTGCCGTTTGCGGGTTTTGGGCGATTATCGAACGGCAAAACGATTGATTGGTTGGGCGCATTCCACTGTGGGAGTGAGCTTGCTCGCGATGGCGGCCTGACAGCCTTGGCTGAGTACATATCCATTGCTGCGGTAACGGCCACTTAGGGTTCCGCTCTTACAGCGGCTCACTTTTGAAGAGCGCAAAAGTAAGCAAAACGCTCCTGCCCCACCACTTGGTGCCTCGCCTAGGCTCGGCATGCCCTCACTCCGGCATTGCTCCGTGGGCCGCCGCGAAGGGCCATCCATGGCCCAGCGCGGCTATCCCGGCATCCATGCCGGGATGCCCACTGCGCAATGCCTGCGTTCGGCCATCGTGGTTAACGG
>NZ_JAGDEZ010000047.1:0-44652 GCF_017498305.1 Pseudomonas sp. OA65 | reverse complement strand
GCCGCGCTGGGCCATGGATGGCCCTTCGCGGCGGCCCACGGAGCAATGCCGGAGTGAGGGCACACCGAGCCTAGGCGAGGTGCCGAGTGGTGGGGCAAAGCGTTTTTGGTTACTTTTGGCGCTCTTCAAAAGTGACCCGCCGTAAGGGCGGAACCCTAAGCCGCCGTTACCTAAATAACGGATATACACACATACCCAGGAACAGAAGCCTTACCCCTTACGAAGACGCCGATGATCCGCAAAAAAGGGCTTATCCGCAGCAACACGATCCGAAGCCTTAGGCCCATTGGCCGCCTGCCCATCCAGCCCATCGACATACCAATAACAATGCTGCACCGCACGAGTAATCCCCACATACGCCAAACGCAAAATTTCATCTTTTTGCGCCGTGTCGTAAGGCTCAGCATCCCCGTCCTGCCCCAGCCCAGCCATTCGATAAACCTGATTTTTGTAGGGCGAACTACTCAGATGCTGGCAATCACCCAACAAGAACACCGCATCAGCCTGGAGCCCCTTGGCACTGTGGTAAGTCATCTGCCTGAGCCGCCGAGCCTCGTGAGGCAAGCTAGAATCCACATTAACTACTGACTGAATATTCTTTTCTATCAATAACTTATCACTGCTTTTTCGATACAGCATCAAGATGGAATCGCCCTTGCGATAATGCTCCTCCAATCGCAAGGCCAGGCCTTCATCGTCTCGATCCAGCACATTGACCGGACTCAGCGAACGAGGCATGCCGCTGGCCTTGGCCTTTTTACCCGGGATAGCCGCAGCGGCGCGCACGATGTGCTCGGCAGCGTCGATGATGTGCTGGTGGCTGCGGTAGTTGTCGGTAAGCATGACCCGCGTTGTCGCGGGTGACGGAAATTGCTTGTTGAACGCCATGAAATAGCTCGGCGAACTGCCGCGCCAGCCATAGATCGATTGCCAATCGTCCCCGACACACAACAAGGAAGAACGCTGGGCGCCGCGCCCCACATGCAGCGCAGGACCACGACTACGGACTTCCCGGAGACTGGCGCGAAGCCAGGAAACGATCTGCGGCGAAACGTCCTGGAACTCGTCGATCATCAAGTGCGAAAGCGGCCTGAGCAAGGCATCCCCCAGCAACTTGAAGTTTTCCGGCGAATGTTCGCTGAACAAGGCAAACATACGGTTGTAGGTCATGACCGGTGGCGATTGATTGAGCAAATGGTCTTCGAAGGCCCGCCAGTAGCGACTCAACGCCTCGAAAAAATATCGATCAGGGTCATCTCGGGCGAAGGACATCCGGCCCACTGCATCCGGGACGTCCAGGCCAAGGTTCTCGATAAAGCCTGCCGCCGCGACAAAGCAGTCCAGCAATGGCGCCGAAGCCAGCTCGCCCTTGACCTTGTAGTCGAACCCGGGCCCCGCGCTGGCGTCGCCAGCCATTGTGGCCACCACACGCTTTGACGCCTCATAACTTTCCAGCCAAATCAGTGGCTTACGACAGAAAGCTTGAAATAAGGTGCGCTTTACGGCCCACTCCGCACGGATACTCAACTTGGCACCCGGGCGACTGAGGCGGGCATCTTCCCGCGGATCGAAACCCAGCATTACCCAGGCATCCAGGGATGGCGCGTAGCCATGACAGTGGAACGTCGAACCGTTGATTTCGAACCTTTGTCGTTTTGGCTCGATTCCCTTGATGGGCCAGGCGCCGGCGCGAAACCACAGGTCCTCGACGGCGTCGCACAATTCTTCGTCGCGCTGGGCCGCCAGCTCGGTGACGGCCACCCGTTTTTGCACATCCGGATGCTCGCGTTCCAGCTCCTTGAGTTGCAAGGCGTGGCGGGACAGCGGCTGGATCAGTTCCCGGAAGCGTGCGTCGCGTTGGTAAAGGCTGTAATAACAGGCGTTGAGTTGCCCGCGTTGGACGTCATTGATGCGCAAGTCAAAAGGATTGCCTTGACCGTCGTCGTCCGCTTCGCCGCGATGACTCAGGGTCTCGAAGGCCTGGAGGCGCTCGAACCCAGGCAGGCTGCGGACCATGGGCAAGATACGCGAATGAAAGGTCCGCACCAGGTCGCGAGCCTCCTTGAGGCTGACGGTTCGCCCCCACAGGCGGAACACTTCGATCAGCTTCTGGATGAAATCCTTGCGCGATTCCCGGGTGAAGGTCACCACGGTCATCGAATCCAGCTCGAAGCCCAAGTAGTGGGACAGCAGCACGATACGCAACACCAGGGTCGTGGACTTGCCCGCACCCGCCCCGGCGACCACCGACGTAGACGGTGTGTCGCTGAAGATCATCTTCCATTGCGCGGCACTGGGTTGTGCATGCGCTGGCAGCAATCGAGCGACATCCGCTTTGATGCGTTTCTTCAGCTCGGCGGTCAGCGGCAGGCGCCAGTCGTCGAACAACAAATCATCCACTTGGGGTGCCGGATGCTCCGTGCTGCGCGAATCGCGGATCAACAGGACCTGACGGCCCTCTTCGAGCCCTTCGGCCCTGCCTTCCTTATAGCCATAGTCGAAACCAGCGGTATGGCCGCTGCGAAAACCGTCGGCCTGGCCGTGCAACCAGGATGCCCGGTGCTGGGCACGCAGGCGCGTCAGGCCATGGCCGAAGAACCGCGCGGCCAGGCGCTTGAGCAACGGCATCTGGGCCAGGGGCAAAAGCTCGGGGGGAATATCGGGAGTGTGTTGCGACACGCTGGGGACTCCGGTGTTCATGAACCATGACAGCTATGGTGTCTGTATTTGCCGCCAGGTTCCACCCAAAAGCTTTTAAGTCATGGGTTTAGGCGATGAAGTGAAAGTCACCTCGCGATTTTGTATCTAAATAGACGATAGGATTGACGCGTTTTTTACGCTTTTTATCGATGGTTTGCCTGGCGAAAATAGCCCCATCAACCCCTGGCTTTGCTTCTCAGCGAAAAGGACACGAACATGCTCGAACTCAGGCCCTTCGCCACCTTGGGTGCCGCCAACCACGGCTGGCTGGATGCCCACCACCATTTTTCGTTCGCCGAATACTACGACCCGCAACGCATGCATTGGGGCAACCTGCGGGTCTGGAACGACGACGTCATCGCCCCCGGCAGCGGCTTTCCTCAACACCCGCACCGAGACATGGAAATCATCACCTATGTGCGCGAAGGCGCGATCAGTCACCAGGACAACTTGGGCAATAAGGGCCGTACGGAGGCTGGCGATGTACAGGTCATGAGCGCGGGGACCGGGATTGCGCACAGCGAGTACAACCTGGAATCGACGGCCACGCGCATTTTCCAGATATGGATCATTCCCAACGAAGAAGGCCTGGCACCGTCGTGGGGTGCCAAACCTTTTCCCAAGGACTCGCGCGAAGGCTTCGTGACCCTGGCCAGTGGCAAGGCCGGCGATGACCAAAGCCTGCGCATTCGCGCCAACGCGCGGTTGGTAGCGGCCAATCTCAAAGCGGGTGAAAGTGCGGAGTACCGGCTGGACGCCGGACGACGTGCTTATCTTGTGCCAGCCACAGGATTAATAGAAATCAATGGCTTACGCGCACAAGCTCGAGACGGTGTTGCGATTGAAGCTGAACAGGTATTGCGAGTGACAGCGATCGAAGACAGCGAAATCGTGCTCGTGGACCTGGCTTGATTAACTTTGTGGCGAGAGGGTTGTGGGAGCAAAGCTTGCTCGCGAATGGGCGCCTCGATTTCTGAAATACCGCATCGTCTGTATCGCGGGCAAGCCTTGCTCCCACATGGGTCACCTGGCCACAGGTTGGAGCAAGACTTGCCAGCCAATCACTTGCTAGTGATAGCCCCATCCACCAACGTTTGCGCCTCAGCCACCAACTGCTTGAGGTGCGCCTCGCCAATGAAGCTTTCAGCGTAGATCTTGTAGATATCCTCGGTACCGGACGGACGCGCCGCGAACCAGCCGTTTTCGGTCATGACTTTCAAGCCGCCGATGGCCTGATCATTGCCTGGCGCATGACTGAGGATGCTCTGGATCTTCTCTCCAGCCAGTTCGGTAGACGTCACCTGATCCGGAGACAGCTTGCTCAACAGCGCCTTCTGCTGCGGGTTGGCCTTGGCATCGACGCGTACCGAGAACGGTTCGCCCAGTTCGTCGGTCAAGGCGCGGTAGGCCTGGCTCGGATCACGACCGGTACGCGCCGTCATCTCTGCGGCCAGCAACGCCGGAATCAGGCCGTCCTTGTCGGTACTCCAGACGCCGCCATCCTTGCGCAGGAACGAAGCACCGGCACTTTCTTCACCGCCAAAGCCCAGGGAGCCATCGAACAGGCCGTCGGCAAACCACTTGAAGCCCACCGGCACTTCATAGAGGCGGCGCCCCAGGCGCTTGGCGACGCGATCGATCAGGCCGCTACTGACCACCGTCTTGCCCACGCCAGCATCGGCGCGCCATTGCGGGCGATTCTGGAACAAATAGTCGATCGACACTGCCAGATAATTGTTCGGCGCCAACAGGCCGCCGGACGGCGTCACGATGCCATGGCGGTCATGGTCCGGGTCGCAGGCGAAGGCCACGTCGAAACGCTCCTTCAGGCCAATCAAACCTTGCATCGCATGGCTGGAGGATGGGTCCATGCGGATCTGCCCGTCCCAGTCGACGGTCATGAAACGGAAGGTGGAATCCACGTGGGTATTCACCACCTCCAGGTCCAGGCGGTAATGCTCGGCAATGGCCGGCCAGTAGCGCACGCCCGCCCCACCCAACGGGTCGACACCCAGGTGCAACCCGGCGGTGCGGATGGCATCGAAATCGATGACATTGATCAGGTCCGCCACATAGCTGTTGACGTAGTCGTGGCGGTGGGTGGTATCGGCCTTCAGGGCCTGCTCGTAACTGACGCGCTTGACGCCGGCGAGCTGGTTGGCCAGCAGTTCGTTGGCCTTGGCTTCGATCCACTTGGTGATGTGGGTATCGGCCGGGCCACCGTTGGTAGGGTTGTACTTGTAGCCACCGCTTTGCGGCGGGTTGTGGGACGGCGTGATGACGATGCCGTCCGCCAGGCCTGACGTGCGACCACGGTTGTAACAGAGAATGGCATGGGAAACCGCTGGCGTCGGAGTGTATTCATCCCCCTCGGCGATCATGACCGTCACACCGTTGGCCGCGAACACCTCCAATGCGCTGGCGCCCGCCGGGGTCGACAGCGCGTGGGTGTCGATACCGACGAACAACGGGCCGTTGATGCCCTGGGCTTCGCGATACAGGCAGATCGCCTGGCTGATTGCCAAGACGTGCCACTCGTTGAAGCCCAGGTCAAAGGAGCTGCCACGGTGGCCGGAAGTGCCGAATGCCACGCGCTGGGTCGCAACCGATGCATCGGGTCGGCCGGTGTAGTAGGCCGTCACCAGTCGCGGGATATCGATCAACAACTCTGCCGGTGCCGGCTTGCCCGCAAATGGACTGACTGTCATGCAAAACCTCTGGGTGGAGTGGCTCGGGAAATGGGGTGCAGTTTACTGACAGTTCGACCATGGCGCGATGGGTTCGATCCATCGCCGCCGATTACGATTGCTCAAGCCTCAAGGCGTCGGCCAACGCGCACAATGCCGCGTCCAGGTCCTGTGGCCCACTGAGCGTATGGGTCACGCGCATATGTTGCCCATACAGGCCATGAAGGCTGAACAGCTCGCCCGGCGCGATGACGATTCGCTGGGCCAGGAGCCGATGGAACACCCGCCGCAAATCGACCCGTCGCGTCGAGCGCATCCAGATCGTCGCGCCACCTTGGGGTTCCACCCATTGCAAGCTATCCCCGAGCCGCTCGCGCAGCAATTGCGTGGTCGAAACCGCGCTTTCGCGCAGCAGGCGCCGCAACACCAGCAAATGCTGGTCAATCCGCCCGTTGCTGTACAGCCGGGCGATAGCTTTCTGGCGAATCGGCGACAGGCGAAACGCACGCAGCAGGAAATGTCGTTGCAGTTGCAGGGTCAACTGGCGCGACAACAGGTAGCCATACGGCGCCTCTGGGCCGATAGTCTTCTCGAACGTGGAATAGACGATCAACCGATCCGGGTCGAGCAAGTCCCGAAAAGGTGTCGCCCCGACCTCGAACGCCAGGTCCGTATGGCTGTCGTTCTCCAGCACCCAGATGCCGTGCCGTTCCAACAACTGAGCGACGGCACGACGGTTTTCTTCAGGAACGAACGACCCCGTTGGCATGTTCAGGACCGACGACAACATCACCAGGCGCACCATTTCGCTTTCCAACAGTTGCTCCAACTGCTCGATATCGATTTCCCCGCCGACCAGCAATGGCAACTCTATGATGTTGATGTCAGCGGCCTGCAGCAGGCGCAACACGGCCCAGTCACAAGGCGACTCGATCAGCACCGTGGCGCCCCGAAGTGCCAGTACGGCAATCAGGATCTCCAGGACACCCCGCAGGTCGGCACCGATGTAGACGTCATCGGCATTCCAGCAACGGGCCGGCGAAGACGTGTAGCGGGCCGCCAGCGCGGTGCGCAGTTCCAGCTCGCCCCAGGGTTGCGAGGGCGTCTGCGAAGAACGTGGATATTGGCGCAGCAGCTCGCGCTCGAGCAGCAACATCGGACTGTCCAATGGCTGCATCGACGCCGGTTCATCCGCGCTGAGCACCAGCATGCCTGGCCGTCGGGCGTTGACATACAAGGTTTCGAGCAGATCGCCGCCACCGTCCAGGGTCGTCGTGCTGGGCGCCGGCAGTGCGTAATAACCGGACTTGGCGATCGAGTAGACCCGCCCTTCCTTCTCCAGCAACGAATACGCGTACTGGATGGTGGATATCGACACATTCAAGCGCTCGGCCAATTGCCGCAACGAGGGCAAGCGCACCCGTGCATCGACCTCCAGTTCGTTGATCAGCGTGGTCAGGTAGCGATAAACCGCCTGGTAGGCGAAGCCTGTCTCCCGGCAACCTTTCATCGGATCACGCCAGGAGAACGGATTGCAGCCGGCCAGGTCGCAACGCCGGGCGTAACAACCAGGTAGGAGGTAGACGACTCCATCAAACCTCGTTCCTCAATGCCTTGCCGAGTGTTCGTGCGGCTCATCGGCAGCCTGCCCGGCCTCTGCCGTGTCGATGTCGTCGAGGACCTGTTGCAGATCTACTCCCGGAGCCGTGTCCGGTTGGTCCGGCAATGCCACGCTCGCCTGGTACAGCTTGCCAAGAACACCGACGGGCAGGCCACTGACGTCGACCATCCATTGCGCGATTTGATCGGCTACGGGCGCGCCCTGCATGGCCTTGTGCAGGTCCGGCATCGCTACCAGCATGCCGGGGTGGCAACAGCGCAGGAACTGTTCCAGGCCCGCGCCCTGCCCCACGAACGGAGCGAACACCATGCACACCAGTTGCGTTTCGCTGAGCCCCAGGGTCTTTTGCGCTTGGAGGGCGGCGTAGGCGCGGCGTTCGGGAATCGACGAAGGTAAGCCGAACAGCGCCCGGGCCTGCTCGCAGGCATGTTCCGGCAACTGCTTGCGATGCATGATCATGATCGCCCGCTCCACGTAGTCGCCGTACCCCGTTTCGTAGCTGCGTCCCTGCACGTAGCAAGCCTGCAGCCCATGCAAATGGGCCGACAGCAACGGGCTGAGGTATTCGTTTTCGCTCGTCGAGGGCATGAGGTGATCGGTCTGTACCCGCAGGAATTCGTTGAACAGCGGCCAATTGGTGCCTTCCTGGCGATCGACGATCAGGTCGTCGATGCCAATGTGGCTCATCCGCCGGCAAGCCTCGTAATGCCCCTCGGGTTTCCACGCGCCGAGGCGCTCGGGACCGTAGAAATGCTCGTAGAGATCGTTGTTCAGGGTATCGAGGTGCGCAAAGAGACTGTCGAAACAACCAATGTTGTCGATCGGCAGGCCGATCTTGCGGGCAGCGCGGCGCAACCCTGAAATAAACAGTTTTTGCTGGCGCGGCGTATCGCTGCTGACCATCGAATCCACGCCAGGCTCCCAGCGGGCCATGTGCCGATAGAATTCGGTCATCGCCAGGTAGCCTTCTCCACCGATTTCCAGGGGGCTGTCGACCGAGCGAAGGTGCCCCAAAGCCAGCAGGTCCATGCGGTTGGCCTCGTGCCCGGCTACCGACAAGGGCTGCCGGTGATTGAACGGCAATACCTCACGGTTATCCGCCATCAGCAATTCGACCCGGGGGTCGTCATAGACAAACAGCGCACTGTAGCAGCGATGAATGTTCTCCAGCGTCGCCTGGGTGGTCTCGCTCAGGCGTGGCGTGGCGACGCGCAAGGCGAAGGTCACCGGATGCCGGCCCGCGATGCTGAGCTGCGCGGCCCGCAAAGCGGTCAGCACGTAAAAGCCCTCCCGGCTGCCGTTCTGCACCGTCAACACCCGATAATCGCCAATCCGGTCGATGCCTCCGGCGGCGACAATCAATCGCTGGATCAAAAGCTGCAACGCGGTCCGTTCGGCCCGCGAATAAAAACCTAACAATCGCTGAAGTATCTGTTGATACACGTGAGTCATTGCTTGCTCATGAATTGCACTCATAGCCATTTACCTGAAATTCAACTATCGGCGCCGCACCCGCACCAACGTGACCGCGCGACGTGTTGATCTGAATGGATCGTTCTAGTACTCAAAGAGTATTAGCAATACGCTCAAGCGGAGCTTGTCGTAATTATTTGATACATACGCAGAGAGCCACCCGACACGCCTTGGCTCCCCCGCCGCGGGCCGCGTAAATACTGGGCTTCGCCAAGCAAGGGGCACGTCCTAGGAGAATTCCGACAACGTCCCACAGACAATGAGTACGCGAAATAAGGAACTTGCCCAACTTGAATCGACCCTCTATCCCGCCCTGCCTCCCCAAGGTTCGATAGATAGCCCGGTTCCAATTAAAGCTCGTTGCACCTTGAATGTGCCTTGAAGGATGAAGACCTTCGAAAAAGTTATACCGCACCACGACTTCTTCCTTGATATGGAAATCAAGCGTTCAATTATCAGGACTTAAATAATGATTAGAAGATACAGATTGCGGGCAAAAACCAGTTCAGATCTTAACCGGCCGGGCGTTTCGGTCCTGAGCAAACTCGGACAGGCCACTTGATGGATGCTGCAACGCACGTACACACCGCCACTAGCCAGCGGGTGTCTTGGGGAAGAGAGGGTGGGGATCAAACCGAAGGCGGCGCAAGAGCCGGGCGATGACTCTTGCGCAAGACAGCTATCAGGCGGGGTCGACGACCTGAAGGGCGACGCGCTCACGGCAAGGGCATTCGCCCATGTATCGATGAGCTTCGACAAACTCGGAGAACGGGAAAACCCGAGTTTTGAGCGGCAACAGCACGCGATCGGCGGTCAGTTGATTGATGTCACGCAAGGCGCGTTGCAGCGCCACCTGGTCCTGAATAATGCCCAGTTCCGGCTTGCCAGTAAAATTACCGATGCAGTGCACGAAGAACTGAATGTTCTTCTGGAACGCCGCGCAGGCCGGGAACGGTGTCTGGTTGCCGCCCTGCAAGCCGTACAACACCAGGCTGCCACGGGGCGCCAACACATCGCCCAACAACGACATCTGCGGTCCGCCAAGGCCGTCGAACACGACATCGACGCCACGGTTGTCGGTGAGCTTGTTGATTTGCATCAGCAAGTCCTGCTCTTCGGTGACGATGACTTTCTCGGCACCCAGCGACAGCAGGTATTCACGCTCGTCCGCCGTCTTGGTGGCAGCGATCACCCTCACCCCCAAGGCCTTGCCCAGTTGGACAAAGGACGGGCCGGCGCAATGACTGGCATCGGTGACCAAGGCGAATTGCCCCGGTTTGACCCGCGCCAGGTCGATGTAGGCGAAATAGGCGATCAGCAGCGGCGTGTAATGCACGGCGGCTTCGATCGGGCTGAGCACGTCGGGATAACGGGTCAGCGCAGTGCGCGGCAGCACGATGACTTCGCCGTACACCGGATAATCGTTCGGGCTTTCGGCCGGAAAACTGGCGACCTTGTCGCCCACCGCCAAGTCATCGATGCCGTCACCGACGGCCGTGACCACGCCGGCCATTTCATGGCCCAGGCCCGAAGGCAGGCGTGCCTGGGACGACGCCAGGTTCTGACGCCATAAGGTGTCGTACCAACTGATGCCGATCGCTTCGACGCGGACCTGCACTTCTCCTGGCGCAGGAAGAGCCGCCGCATGCTCTTCGCATTTGAGCACCTCGGCACCACCAAACTTGTGAAAACGGATCGTGCGGGACATCGCAAACCTCGTCAAAGTAACCTCTAATGCCATGAACTCTATCCGGGCTTTGTAGCCAAGACCATCAGTGGCTATTAATAGTCGACATGCCTGTCATTGATTCCGCAGCAAGAAAACCGAACCAGTCCTGTAAGACTTATCCCAAGAAAATGCATTTACCCGATGCAGAGTACCAGCCTTTCCCCGTAAGATTCATGCCGGCCATTGTTCCCATATGGCCGCTCACGTCAAGCTTGCCGAATCTGCCAGGACCCCAGATGAATCGAAATGACCTGCGGCGTGTCGATCTGAACCTGTTGATCGTGTTCGAAACGTTGATGCATGAACGCAGCGTGACCCGCGCGGCCGAGAAGCTGTTTCTCGGCCAGCCGGCCATCAGCGCAGCGCTGTCGCGCCTGCGCAGCCTGTTCGATGACCCGCTGTTCGTGCGCACCGGCCGCAGCATGGAGCCTTCGGCCCGGGCGGTCGAGATCTTCGCCCTGCTCTCCCCAGCCCTGGATTCGATCTCCACGGCGGTCAGCCGCGCTGCGGAGTTCGACCCGGCTACCAGCACCTCGGTATTTCGCATCGGCCTGTCGGACGACGCCGAATTCGCCCTGCTGCCGATGCTGCTCAAGCGCCTGCGGGCCGAAGCGCCAGGCATCGTGCTGGTGGTGCGCCGGGTCAATTACATTCTGATGCCGGGCTTGCTGGCCTCCGGCGAAATCTCCATTGGTGTCAGCTATACCGACGACCTGCCGGCCAACGCCAAACGCAAGGTCTTGCGGCGCAGCATGCCCAAAGTGCTGCGGGCCGACACCGCGCCGGGACGACTGACCCTGGACGAATTCTGCGCCCGCCCCCACGCGCTGGTCTCCTTCGCAGGGGATTTGAGCGGTTTCATTGATGAGGAATTGGCCAAACTCGAGCGCAAGCGCCATGTCGTATTGGCCGTGCCGCAGTTCAACGGCTTGAGCACGCTGCTGGCGGGTACCGACATCATCGCCACCGTGCCCGACTACACCGCCGACGCACTGACCGCCGCCGGTGGCGTACGCGCCGAAGACCCGCCCATACCGGTACGCAGCTTCGAGCTGCACATGGCCTGGCGCGGGTCCCAGGACAACGATCCGGGGGAGCGCTGGTTGCGGTCGCGGATTCAGATGTTTTTTGGGGACCCCGATAGCCTGTAATAGAGTTCCACTTTACTCGCCCAGAATGTTCTCCAACGCAGCAGTATGGCCGGCCGGGTCGTTTACGCTGGACATCACTTCGATGATGGTGATCTTATGATCGTTCATCGTCATCAACGAGGCCATCAGTAGCTGCAGGCCATTGAAATCGTCGGTGCCGTCCAGGCGGTGCATCTTCAAGCCGTTCACCTGAAGGATCTTCTCGCTAGTCATGCGAAAGTTGGGTGACGCGGCCTGCTGCTTTTCCTTCACGGTATCCACGGCAAGGCGAAACGCAGCGTCCGGGGTAGTCCCCGCAGTCGGCGCCGGACCTTCGGTAACAATGATGGCCCGCTCGCTTTTCGGATCGAAGTACATCGTGCCGCCGTTCTCGCTGTTCAAGATACGGGTCTCGACACCGTTGAGCACGAACTTCAGCTTGCCGCCTGCCAGGGACACCGATTGCGTGTCCGATGCCGCCGTAGCGGTTTGTTCAGGCGAGGCAGCGACTGCCAGGGTGGCCGCGCCGCTCAAGGCAGCAAGCACACACAAGGAGCGGGTCCAGCCCAACAGCAAATGCTTCGACATTCATAGCGCCTTTGTTTTCAGGCCGTCGAATACCGACGGTCTGTCGTGCGAACAGCCTAGCTTACTTGCCTGCTCACTTGCCCAGGATTATCTGTCGACTATTTAGCCCCAGGCCCCATCAACGAACTTTCGATCTGGACGCCAGGCATCATTCGTTGCAAACCTTCGATCAGTTTGTCCCCCGCTTCCGTCAAGGCTTCAAGCGGCATCGCCGGCAAACTTTCCAGAATGAACCACATGCACTTCGCCTCCGCATCGAGACGGGTCCTGACACCTTGCCGCCAGTTCCAGCGACGGCAGGTCACGCCTTTGTCGTCGCGCCAGACCACTTCGCCGGCGTCTGGATATTCGACAGCAGGAACCCCTTCTTTCAGGGTGTCAAAGGGCTCGGTGCCATCGGCGACTACCAACCGTGGGGAGCCCACATAAGCTTCGATATTTTCCCCGCCAACAGGGATGGCGTACTCAAGACTGATGGCGTTGTAGAGATCGACGATGGGATCCAGGCTAGGCAAGCTGCCGTCGCGCAACACCCGTTTACGCAACGCCTCGGCTGAACAAGGCGTGCGCTGCGGCTTGGCTCCAAACTTTCGGAATGTATCGGCCCACGCGGTCAAATGTGCTTCGCCCCAGCCTGGCCCACCCTCCCGCACTGCCTTGCAAGCCCGGTCCAGTGCGGCCTGAGCAACCTCAGGATGGGTCAGCGGCGCAGCTTGCACCACAATGCTCAGAGCCCTGAACCCCGGGACCAGCTCTGCAACGGCTCGATCGATTAACGGCAGTACGGACAGCATCAAAACCTCCAGGAATCCAAATGTCATTTCATGCTATCCAGCGCCGACCAACAAAGTCAATATAATGACCATGATCACCTAATATAGCGAATGAGTCGATTGACGGGCCTATCGGTAAAGACCGAGAATCCCAGCACTTTTTCCTCCCATCATGACCTCATCAATGACCACGAATAGCAGCCTGCCGACGACCCCAGGTGCTGATGCTCAAGCCGTCAGCCTGGCCGTCGCGCGCACGCTCAAACAGGCGCGCAAGGCACAGAAAATCACGCTGGATGAGCTTTCCCGTCGTTCAGGGGTGAGCAAAGGAATGGTCGTCGAAATAGAGAAATGTACGGCGAACCCCAGCATTGGCATCCTCTGCAAAATCGCCGCCGCGCTTGGACTGTCTGTTGCAGACATCGTCAATGTGACCGAAGCCCCCTCTGCTCATATCATCGACAGCCAGGACATCCCCACGCTCTGGACCGGTGACCTGGGAGGAACAGCGCGACTTCTGGCAGGAACGTCCGGCCCCAATATGATCGAGCTGTGGCGCTGGGAAATGCACCCAGGCGAATCTTTCACTTCACAGGGGCATCCTCAGGGCACGCTTGAACTGTTTCATGTGGAGAAAGGCACGCTGAAATGCGTGGTAGGG
Organism: Pseudomonas sp. OA65; assembly: GCF_017498305.1. Classification (NCBI taxonomy): domain Bacteria; kingdom Pseudomonadati; phylum Pseudomonadota; class Gammaproteobacteria; order Pseudomonadales; family Pseudomonadaceae; genus Pseudomonas; species Pseudomonas sp. OA65. Next base: position 31,290 of record NZ_JAGDEZ010000047.1, on the reverse strand, counting down.
GAAACGGAGTTGGTCATCCCTGCGGGAAGCTCGGCAGTGGCCAAGACCGATGTTCCCCATTCCTACTCCAACGCTGGCAAATCCAGGTTGGTGTTCACCATGTCCGTAACGGAGATGCATCAGTAGGTCCCGGCAGACAGGATCTTCTATGCGTCACATCCTCAAAGGCTACGCAACGCTGGCCTTTGCGCCCCTTATGCTCACCGGAGCTTGTGATCAAGCTCGATGAAACTGTCCGCCTGCCAATCCCAATCCTGGGCGTCGGCGGCATCGGGGGCCGGCGCTCCACCGTATTCCATGGGTCGGTCGATATAGGCCGTCATCAGGCCACAATTCCTGGCTGCAGCAAGATCGCTGTGGTGACAGGCCACCAGGCAAAGCTCATTGGATTTCAAACCCAGTGCCTTTGCCGTGGACAGGTACGCGGCTGGATCCGGTTTATAGGTTTGCGCGAACTCCGCTCCCAGCAGCGCGTCCCACTGCAAACCGTTGTACCGGTTCATGGCGATCATCAAGGCCACATTGGCATTGGACAAGGTCACCACCGCGAAGCGTCGGCGCAGCAGGGCCAATCCCTCGGCCACGTCAGGCCATGGGTCCAAGCGACGCCAGGCATGGGCAAGCGTGTGCAATTCCTCTGGAGCAATCTTGTCGACCTGCAGGCCGTAAGACGTCAACAACTGAAGCAGCGTCTCGTAGTGCAATGTATCCAGGACAACGAAACCGCCATGCCCCTCGATGCACTCGCGCAGCGCTGGCGCATACAACCGGCGCCATTGCATTGCAAACTCTGTGGGGCTGATCGCAGGCAGGTAGGTCGACACGAATGGACTCGCCTCACGCGCGACGCCTGAATGCCAGTCAACCACGGTACCGAATACATCGAATGCCAACGCTCGTGGAAGCATCATCGCCAGACTCCTGTGCTTTTACAGTCCAGCCCGGCACTCCAGTTGCCGAGGTATCGGAGTGCGGGAACTCAATGAGCTTAGCCTTATCTCTCTCAAGTGCCATCGACACCGCGCGAGCATCTATAGCTTGTGACTACCCAGCACCAAATACCGCTGCGGTGCCGCCTTGCGCAGTCGCGCCGCCAGAAACACACCCACCAGCAACGCCGCCGGAATGATCGCGCAGAGGCCATATGACAAAGCCTTGCTCGCACCCGTCAGCACATCGAAATGCACCACCGCGATAAACAGGACCGCCAACAGGGCCACGCAAGAGAAACCAGGAAATATCCGCCCACGCCAGATCCCCAGCTTGAGTTCCGGGTGGCGCTGGGCAAAAACCCAGACCGCCGCGGACGTCAGCGCCATCAGCAGAATCACGCACAACGTCGCCAGGTTGGACAGCCAGGCGAACAGTTGCAGGATCGGGTCGGCATCCATGGCGGCGAAAATCAGTACCACCACGGCGGAAATCAAGCTCTGCAACGCCGAGCCCATGTGCGGGCTCTGGTGGACGCGATGGGTGGTGCCCAAGCGGCTGGGCAGCAAACCGTCACGTCCGATGGCATAGAAGTAACGTGCCGCGGCGTTGTGGAACGCCAGCAGGCCGGCGTAGATGCTGACCATGAACAGCACGCGGATGACCTGGGTCAGTTGCGGGCCGACAAAGTGGTCGGACATGCCATAGATAAACGTCGTCGGGTCCTGCAAGGCCTGGAGCGTGGCCACGATCTTGTCCGCCCCGACGCCGATGACCATCGACCAGACCGACAGCGCGTAGAACCCACCGATCAGCAGCACCGAACAGTAGGTGGCAATCGGGATTGTCCGTTGTGGGTTCTTGGCCTCTTCGCCGTAGATGGTGGTGGCCTCGAAGCCGATGAACGCCGCGAAGCAGAACAGCAAGCCGATGGACGGCGTGCCGCTGAAGACGTGAGTGCGGTCAAAAGCGTCGAGGTTGACGCCGCTGTCGCCGCCGGTTCTCAGAATCGCAAAGTCCAGGAGCAGGATCGCCAGGTATTCGGCAATCACGATCACCGACAGCACCCGGGCCGACAGGTCGATCTTGCGATAGCCGAGGATCGCGACACTGGCCATTGCCATCAGCGAGTACGACCACCAGGGCAATACCAGGCCGAAGACGCTTTCCATCGTCCCGCTGACCACGCCCCCGAACATGCCGTACAACCCGACTTGGAGAATGTTGTAGGCAAACATTGCCAACACTCCCGCTGCGCCACCGGCCAAGCCACCCAGGCCGCGAGAGGTGAACGCATAAAAACCACCGGCGTTGGTCACGTGCCGGGACATGGTGGTGTAGCCCACCGAAAACGCCAGTAGCACCAGCAAGGCCAGGATCAGCAACGCCGGTGTGCCAGCGCCGTTGCCCAACATGATGCCAATGGGGAAGCCGCCGGCGATGACACTCAAGGGGCTCGCCGCAGAGACCACGAAGAAGATGATGAAGCCGACACCCAAGGCCCCACGCTTGAGTTCCGTGGAGCTATTGACCGGGAGAGGTACACTCATGTTTTCTTGACCTTATTGTATGAGGCAGTCGCTGTAGGATCGGTGCAGTCAAACGCTCACCGTCACCGAATAGCGTTATTGTTCTTGTTGCACGCTGGATTCGATCCTATGCCTCTCCCTGAACGCCCCATTAGCCCAAATCGGTAATCGCCGCGCTCGCCTCAAAAAAGCCTGGGGTGTGGCTAATGCCAGTTAGTCAAGCTGCAAACCTGTGGGAGCAAAGCTTGCTCGCGATTGCGGTAAGCCAGCCGACCACGATATTGACGACTCTGCCGCTATCGCGAGCAAGCTTTGCTCCCACAGGGTTTATGCCGTCTGCTCCTAACTGACAAGCATCAGGGCGTGTGGCCCCTCTCACTTCACTGCAGGGCAATGCGCGCCGTCAGTTCTGACGCCGCGCCGGTGACCAGGTCGCACAGGTAGCCCTGCTGAAACGCGCGGAACCGCTCGCTGCGCCCCACCAGGGTCATGCTCCCGAGCACTCGGCGTTTTTCATCGAAGATCGGTGCCGCGACGCCGCTGCGTCCCGGGTGCAGCTCGCTTTCACTGATACAGTAGCCCTGCTTGCGAATGGCGAGCAGCCCCTTGGTGAACGGCTTCCACTGCAGTTCCTGATGCAGCACTTGCGTGGGATTGGCGTGAACGTCGTAGATGCGACGTATCTGACGCGGCAGCAGATAGGCCAATACGACCCGAGCGGTCGCGCTGTGAAAGAGATCGATCGGCCGCCCCCGGTCGCCCCCTTCCGGGCCGGCGTCGGAGCCCCGCTGGATCAGCACATTGACCACCGAGTCACCATGCCATTCACTGACCAGCGCATCCAGGCCGGTGTCGGCCACCAGCTTGTCGACCAGGCCTCGGCTACAGGCCAGCAATGGATCGTAGTGGGTCATCTGATGCTCCAGCGTGACGATACGTGGGCCGAGCGCATAGCCCCGTGGCAATCGCTTCAAGAAACCCGCGTCGCCGAGTTCGCGCAGATAACGATAGGCGGTGGCAGGCGTGTAGCCGAGCTCCCGGCAAATGACGTCCACATCAATGACCGGCCGCTCAGGGCGAAACAAGTCGAAGACCCTGAGCAGGCGGCGAAGGCTATTCATCTTTTCTACATCCTTGTGCAGGAAAATGCTCAAGCAAGCGCACAACCGCCGATGGCAGCGCGCGCGGTTTGGGACGGCAACTCTGCGAACAGCGCCTGGTATTCGGCCGCAAAATGGCTGAGGTGAAAGAAGCCCCACTGGGCGGCGGCATCACCAATCGAGAGCTGGGACGCTGGGGTGGACATCAAGGTTCGGCGCACGCCGTTGAGCCTTACGGAGCGCAGGTAATTGACCGGCGTCGTCTCGGTCACCGAACGGAAGCTGTTCTGCACGGTACGCCGACTCACCTGGAGTCGCTGGCACAACTCATCCACGCTGGGCACGTTGTTCGATTGCGCGGTCGCCAGGCGGTGACATTTTTCGACAATGTAACTGCGCGTGGAACTGGGCGCGCGCTGCTGCTTGTCGCAGGCGGGGTCGGTCATCAACTGCAGCAATTCGTCGAGCATGGTCTGCTCCAGCGCCATTTCCCGGTCTTGCGCGTTGTCGAGTTCTTCACTCAAGAGCGCCTGGGAGAACGCCGCCAGCATTCGCCGGCGAGCCTCGGCGTAGCGTTGGGTGGAAAGCCTGATCACCGGCTGGCGTAGCAACTGACCGATTTCCTTGGCCGACGCGGTTTGCACCAACGCTTGCTCGAACAACTCACGCTCGAAGGTGATCGCCAGCAGCTCCATGCCCATCGGCATGTGGAACATGAACTCCTCGCCGCCATGAAGAAAGAACAGGCTGCTGTCATCCACTTCCCGCCCTTGCATCCGGATCGTACCCGGGACGGTGATCGGCACGGCGAAGCACATCTTGCCCCGAGGGGCCACGCCGTGCTGCACGACACGCTGGTTGATCTGCTCGCGAAAGACGTGGCAGCGCGGCGTCGTCAACTGAATCAATGAGCTCTCAGCCGAACCAGCGGTCAGCTGGTTGTAGTCCTGGCTCCACTCCTGGACGGTGGCGGCATGGACATGAATGTCGTGGAAGTGGCTGATGTTCAGGTTTTTCATGATGACGAAAGCCTCGGCCAATATTCTTGTTTTTAGATCGCCCTCACGACCGATATTCTCACATTAAGAGAATTCTGCAAATTTTCTTTCATGATCGCCAGATCTTCGAAAGGAAGGTACGCGGCAGCCTTCCAATGTGCCGATTCGGGCTACCGGCCAGGAACGGGCCACGAGGATGATCGAGACACTGAAACCGACATCCTGAGAGACCGTCATGAGTGAAGCCAAACTTGAATCCCTCCATTTCGCGGACGCCCCGCAGATAACCTCTGCCATCCCCGGCCCCAAGACCACCGAGGCCCTGGCGCTGTCGGCACGTACCGAGTCGATGGCCCGCGGCGGCGGACGCATGCCGGTGGCCATGGACCGGGCGTTCGGCGCGACCTTCAAGGACGCCGATGGCAATACCTACATCGACCTGTCCGCGGGCGTGGGCGTCAGCAGCGTAGGTCGCTGCCATCCGAAGGTGGTGCAGGCCATTCGCGAACAGTCCGAAGTGCTGATGCACGCCCTGGAGGTCAACAGCACCCGGCGCACCGAATTGGCCGCCAAGCTCTCCGAGATCGCACCCGACGGCTTGCGCGGCGACTGCATCACGTTCTTCACCCAAAGCGGCAGCGATGCGTTGGAGGCGGCCATCAAGTTCGCCAAGCGCGTGACCGGACGGCACCAGATCATCGCCTTCCACGGTGGTTACCATGGTGTGTGGAACGCGTCCGGCGCGCTCACCACAGGCACGGCTTACCGCAAAGGCTACGGTGCCCAGATGGGTGGCGTCATTCACGCGCCCTACCCTTATGCCTATCGCTTCCCTTTCGACACCACCCACAAAAGCGCCGAGCAGATCGCCGGTGAGTACGTGGATTACCTGCTGAACACCCCCTACACCGCCGCCGACGACGTGGCTGCCGTGATCGTGGAGCCGGTGCAAGGCGAAGGCGGCTACGTGCCCCCCTCGCCAGAATTCCTGCAACTGCTGCGCAAGGCCTGCGACCGTAGCGGTGCACTGCTGATCGTCGATGAAGTGCAGTCCGGTGCGGGGCGTACCGGCAAGATGTGGGCGGTCGAGCATTCCGGCGTGAAGCCCGACATGCTCACCTTCGGCAAGGGCATCGGCAGCGACTTGCCCATGGCCGGCCTGATCATGCGTTCGGACCTGGCGGCGGCGATTCCGGACGGATCGATGCCCAACACCTTCGCCGCCAACTCGTTGTCCGCGGCAGTGGCGCTGACCAACATCAGCATCCTACAGGACCCGGAGCTTGATCTGCTCAACCGGGCCCACACACTGGGGCTGGAAGCCCAGGAACGTATCCGTGGCTTCGGCAGCCCATTGGTCGGTGAAGTCCGCGGTCGCGGCTTGATGATCGGCATCGAGCTGGTCTCGGACCCGACCACCAAGGCGCCCCTGGCGCCGGAAAAAATCGGCCAGCTCATGGGTTACCTGCTCAGCCACGGTGTACTGATGATTCCCTGCGGACGCTACAGCAACGTGATGCGCGTCATGCCTTCGCTGACCATTTCACGGGCGTTGTTCTTCAAGGCACTGGACATCTTCGGCGACGCTCTGGACTCCCTCGAGGCGTGACATGTCCCCGACTCCTGTCTATCACCCATGGACTTCAAAATGACTGATCACTTGAAACACTTCATCGCAGGCGCGTCTTTCGAAGCCTCCGGCGGCGACCGCATCAACCTCGTCAACCCCGTGACTGAACAGGTCTACGGCAGTTGCGCCCGCGGCACCGCCGAAGACGTCGACCGAGCCGTGTCGGCCGCACGCAACCAGCTCGAACGTGGCGCCTGGAGCCAGCTTGATGGCGCCCAGCGCGCTCGGCTGCTGTCGAAACTGGCCGACCTCGTGGAACGCGACACCGACCTGCTGGCCGACATGGACGCCGACGCCATCGGCCGCTCACCGATGGAACCGCGCCGGCTGGACGTACCCAACGCCGTCGCCAACCTGCGCGCCTCCGCCGGCTGGGCCAACCAGCTTGAGGGGCGGACCATTCCCTCCGGCGGCTACTTCGGCACCAAGTCCCTCTCATACACGGTGCGGGAGCCGGTGGGCGTCGTCGGGGCCATCGTTCCATGGAACTCACCACTGATGATCACCGTGTGGAAACTCGCCGCCTTGCTGGCGGCAGGCTGCACCGTCGTGATCAAGCCTTCGGAAGAAACGCCACAGTCGGCCCTGCACCTGGCAACACTGGCCCAGGAAGCGGGCTTCCCTGACGGCGTGATCAACGTCGTGACCGGCTACGGCAACGAGGTGGGTCGTGCCCTGTGCGAACACCCCCATGTCGACAAGATCAGTTTCACCGGCAGCCCTGAAGCCGGCCGCGAGATCCAGCGCACCGCCGGCGTGCTGTTCAAGCGCGTGGCCCTGGAGCTGGGCGGCAAGAGCCCGCAGATCGTCTTCGACGATGCCTCCTTCGATGACGCGCTGTTCGGCTGCTCCCTCGGCCTGTTCGCCAACCAGGGACAGGTCTGCGCGGCCGGCTCACGTATTCTGGTCCAACGCGGCCTCGCCGACCGCTTCGCCGCGGCGCTGGCCGATGCCGCACGCGCCGTCAAAGTGGGTGATCCTCGCCAACCTGGCGTGCAGATGGGGCCGGTGGCCAAAAAAGCCCAATTGGACCGCGTCAACCGTTACATCCAACTGGGCATCGACCAAGGTGCGACCCTGCTGGCCGGCGGCGTATCGAGCCCCGAACAAGGCTGGTTCGTCCGACCGACGATCTTCGCCAACGCCCGCAACGACATGGCGATCGCCCGGGACGAGATCTTCGGTCCCGTCGGCACGGTGATCACGTTCGACAGCGAGGATGAGGCGATCGCATTGGCCAACGATTCCAACTATGGCCTTGCAGCCACGGTCTGGACCAGGGACCTGGCGCGGGCGCATCGCGTGGCGGCGGCAATGAAGGCCGGCGCCGTGGGCATCAATTGCTGGAGCCCGCTGGACGCCAACCTGCCCTGGGGCGGCGTCAAGGCCAGCGGCATTGGCCGAGAAGGCGGATTCAGCGGCGCGCTGGCCTACACCGAGGAGAAGGTCATTACCGTACTGCTGCCCAGCTCAAAATAACCCGCATTGACCCGGCCACCTTCCAAGCCGCTTGTGCCGTAGAGGGTGGCCGTTCAAACGCGCATTTTCGATGCTTTGATAATGGATGGAGAGACCGCGATGAATCCGGCAAATCAAACAATAATTGATCGGTATCCGACGTCCCTGCGGATTTTGCACTGGGTGCGCGCAGTGCTCATCGCCGGCCTCCTCTGGGCGGGCTGGCACATGACCGGGCTCGATGACGAAGTGGCAAGCAAATATGAGCTCTATTACCCGTGGCACAAATCCTTCGGGGTGCTGGCATTCCTGGTGGTCCTGATCCAGATCGGCCTACGGGTGAAAACGGCCAGGCTACCGCAACCGCCGGAGACACTGGCACGGTATGAGCGGGTTTCCTCACGACTTGCGCACCGTACGCTGTACGCACTACTGGTGATCGTGCCGTTGATGGGCTACTCGATGTCGAGCACCTACACGATGAGCGACGGCGTGTTTTTCTTTGGGGTAAACCTTCCGGAGCTGCTGGGCAAGAATGACGACTGGTTCGTCGTCTTCCAGTGGCTGCACAAAGTGCTCGCCTATACCCTGCTCGGCCTGATCCTGGTGCATGTCGCCGGCGCCCTCAAGCATCGGTTTTATGACCGCGACCCTCGAAACGATGTCCTGCGCCGCATGCTGTGACTTGATGAGGCGTTGGCGAAAGACGCCAACGCCTTCACTCACGGCTCGGACCGCAGAGGGCCGGTAAAGTCCGCCGGTAAAGCGACTGGCTTGACGAGTACCGCATCCTCCGGCAACAAATACCCTTCCTTGATCGTCTGCTGTTTGGCAGACTCGAAACGACTCGCATAATTGGCATGACTGCCATACAACACCTTCAGCCGCTGCGCGGAATACGGCACCTTCGTGTCGTAGGCCGAACCGCAGCCGGTTTCCTGGTCGGTCAGGTAGGTGGCGCTCGGCACCTTGATCCACGGCGGACGTACCCCGCCCAACATGTTGCCGGTCCGCGGGTCGCGGGCAATGCCCTTCCCTTCGCGACCGACCCGTTCAGCCTTGGGCATCGGCGTGCCTTCACGCACCCAGCGATCCATCGCGTCGAGGATCGCGGATACGACCGTCTCCACCGGCTCGTCATAAAGGGACTGGCATTGCGGATCGTTGCGCTTGTCACCGTCAGCCGGATGCGGCTCCGTCGCGTCGGTGCCTTGATCGGCAAGACGCAGGTGCGGCATGCCCGTGACCTCGTAGTAACGCAGCTTCGGTTGGTCGGTGTCTGGCGGTAGCGCGACCGCCTGGGTGGCATCGTGTACCACCTCGGCCTGGCTGTAGACCGTCACGAAAGGCGCGTCCATGGGCATTTGGCGCGGAACCCGGAGCACCTCGCCCCCCAGGTCGCCATACACCACGTGCCCCGTCATGTAGGCGTCGATCAGCGGCTTGCCGTCCGGCATGCGCCACTGCTGATGACGCCCCTGATCGAGATAATCGAGCCAGAGCTGGCCATTGATAGCCCAGGTATTGACGTAGATGCGCTTGACGTCGAGCCCCTGGGTGGGGCCGTGTACGAGGTTTGACTTGAGCAGCAAGGCCAGTTGCGCGGCAATGCCCTGCGCCTGGGGCGGGTACTGGTCGGGACCGTCGCCGCGTCGGAACCGGTCGCTGTCGTAGTAGCTGCCGAGCGGTGCGTAGCGCTTGTAGTCGTAGCGGCGCATGAAGTCGAGGTTCAAGTTACGGGGCTCAGGATCCCAATCCAGTGTCTTGGGATCGTTCGCCGGTCGATTGATGCTGAGTGTATAGCCGGCGAATGCATAACCCTTGCGCATCAGGTACTGGCGGGTGAGGATCCAGCCAGCGCCACGTTCGCCCATCCAACTGAACGGCTCCAGCACGACCGTGCCGTTGAAGCGTCCAGGGTCCTTGGGTTTGCGGATCAGAAAACGCGTCACGTAGGGGGCGTCGAACAAGTGCTCGCCAGACGCGGTGATCGCTGGCGCGAGCCCCAGCAGGTAATACTCCTCCTCTACATACCCGAACCTCTCCAAGTCGACATACTCGGTGCCGTGCCTCGACGCGGACGCGAGAGGCAACCGGCCGCTGGGCGGCACCGGGGAGATTTGCGGCATGGATGGGATTTGCGCGACGACGGGCTCGCCCGTCGTCAGCACCAGCAAAGCCGCCATGGAAAACCTGGGCAACCAAACCTCGCCCATAGGCTTCATTTCCAGGCCCCGATGGTTTTTCCATTGGGCAGCCGCAGCGCTTGAAGGGCGCCTCCTGTCTTCGTCTCGTCCTTCATCGGAGCGAACTGCAGGTCGACCTTGTCGCCTGGCTTGAGCGTATTGGCCATCCAGCCCTGGCGCATCAGGATATTCGGGCCGCCGGCCTCGATCGCCCAGGTCTCGGTCTTGTCCCCGGCCGGCACATCGACGAACAACCAAACGTGAGGGTTCTTAAACTGCACCTCACTCACTGTGCCGGCAATCGCGACGAGCTTCGACATGTCGAAGGCTGAGTAGGAGTGGTGGGCAAAAGCCGCCGGTGTCGGCAAGCCCAGGAGCGCCAGACTGAACAGCATGAATTTGAGCTTCACTGGGTGTCTCCTTGATTGTTGTTGCCCGTCTGATTCAGGTTCCGTCGCTCGGGAATCGTCGTGATTTCCGCGCCCGTCACGGGATCGATCGACTCGTTATTGCTGTCCTCGCAGACGAACTCCATGAACTCGACCCCCTTGGGCGCACGGCGGAACGTCAGCGGCTTCCACTGCCACGGCTGGACCAGCGCATCCGGGTCTTCGACCCTGCCATCCACCTGCAGCAGGCCTTCGTCGTTGATGAAGATCCGCTCTTTGATGATCATGCGCGGACCGTGGCCGAGCGCGTCGTCGGCATGCCCGTACTCGCCTAATGTGGTTTCCTGGCGGATGTTGGTCGTCTCGACGACCAGCACATTTCCCTCCCAGCGTGCGACCGAATGGCCCTCGAATGTCGCAGGCGACTCCTCGGGATTGGGGTGGGCACGCCCATCGAGGTAGATGCGACGCGTCTCGCGCAGGAACTCTTGCGCCCAGTTGATCTGCGTCGGCGTTTGCATGATCTCTACCGCGTAAGGCCCAACCATGTTCGTCGGCATGCCCAGCACCTTGCACGACGTCTTGAACTCGCTGCCCACTTTGGCGAGGTCCTCAGTCCGTTTTCTGGCGCTCTCGAGGTAGACCCCCTTGAGCGCCGGCGTGGTGCCGAATGGGGGGCCGACATTGGTGTCGGGGTTATCGGCACCGGTGCTGTTGACAAGGGGGTCTACGGAACTCCCCACCGGCATCCACAGTCCGCTGAGGTCGGGCGGTGCGGCTTTCGGCTTGGCCGCGCTGGACATTGCAGGGGGCGTTGCGGCGTCGGCGGACAAGGGATTCGCGGATGCGGCCAGGATAGCCAGCAGCGCAATGACTGCATGAACGAGAGGTAACGTTTTCATAGGCATGACCTGCGTCTTCTTCTACACGTTGGAGGTGGCTTAGGATGTTTGGCGGCGTGGATAGCCCTCAGAAACTCACCCAGGCGATGAGTTGGAAGTAGGTGTTGGTCGACGCGCTTCCACTCTGGTTGCCGCCATTGCCGAGCCACTTATCGGGCTTGTAGAAGCCGACGAGGGGCGAGAGCGTGATGTTGTCCGTCACCATCCAATCCAGGAAAAAGTCGAACTCGCGTGCGCTGAAATCCTGCTCCCCTCGCCGGGAAAGCTGGTGGTAGTCGAAGGCCATCGCGTTAAGCGTCAACTTGTCGGTCGGCATGACCGAGAGCAGTACATCATTGATCTGCATGTTCGAAGTCACCGAACCTGCGTAATTCACACCGACTTCACCTTGGTAGCGTTTGCGAAAACCGCCCTGGAACAGGAAGTCCCAGCCTTCGGAATAGCGCGTATAGCGATAGCTCACCGTCGGTTGCCATTTGACATCGGCGAAGGTGTAGCCTGCGTCGAAGAACATCGCCCGCTGCGACCCCGAGCGTTTTTCCTGGCGCGCCACTTCGAACGCGAAATCGGCGTTCTCGATGCCGGCATTGCCCTGGCCACGGATGCTGTAGATGTCCATGCCCTTGCGCTCACCCCGATCGCCAAAGACGTATCGTTCTTCGACATCCAGGCCGCGCACGTACGTCGAACCGATCGAGCCGATGGGCGTCGTGTAGTCGACAGTGGCAGCCGCCACTTCGGTCTTGGACTGCCCGGGATTGTCCGATTTCAACCAGATCAGGCTGCCGTGAAGGCCCTGCGTACCGCCCAGCTTCAGGACCGCCGTATTCCCGAACGCCAAGCGCGGGCCGAGGTAAAAGGCACCGCCGCGATTAAACCGGCCATCCGCGACGCCCTCGATGGGATTGAAAGCGTTCCCGGGGGCGAACCCATCATCGGTAATCAGAAAGCCGTCCACCGTCACGATCTGCCGGCCAAAGGAGAAATCCACGCCGTCCACGCCCAAGGCCGGAATCAAATCACCTGACTTCCAGCCCAGGTAGGCCTCTTCCACCGCGGTTTCTCTCTCATTTCCCGCGGTGATCGCGCCCGCGTCGCCGTCGCCCCATGACCCGGTACTGATCATGCTGAATCCGCCGTAGATAGAGCCGGCGTCGATCTTATCCGTCGTGCCACTGATTCCATACTTGGCGAACCCTTCCTGCCATCGCATGCTGCCGGGTTCCCGTTGCGGGTCGCCGAGGTAATTCTTGCTGCTGCCGAACCAGCCAAATCCCGCCCACAGCTCGGCGTTCAGGACGGTTCCGCCTTCGTTTTCGTTGTAAAGCTCATAGCCTTGCGCCTGCGGCTCGAACGCGCAGAGTGCAACCAGCGAAAGCAATGGGGCGTAATGGGGGGTGCGCATGACGTCTCTCCTGTTTTTATATTTATGAGGCGAGTCATGAGTGTTCCGATTCGGCTCGTCCGTGCGGTAGCCCAAATCAGCACGTGAGAGGACCCGCGAAGCATTTCCTTGCCGTTCCCCCCACCCGGCGGAAAACATGTCCAGAGAGTTGAACGGTTGCCGTTTTGGGCTACGGCCCACTCATGCGTCCGCCCTATGCTGGGGCCATAAGAACGCATAAGAACGAGGCACCCGTCATGACCCCAATACCGCTGTTACGTCAGGGGCTTTGCCTGCTGACCATCGTCGCCTGCAGTGCCCTGCCATCCCTGGCCACTGCCCACCATTCATTCGCACTCTTCGACCAGACCAAGACGGTCACGGTCAAGGGCGTCGTCGAGCGCTTTGCCTGGACCAATCCGCACATCACGATTTATCTCGATACCCCCGGCCCACCGCCCCAGCGCTTCAAGATCGAGACAGGCAGCGTCAACGCATTGCAGCGTGCTGGCTGGAGCGCTGACTCGATCAAGGCCGGCGAGAGCGCCGAGGTGTCCTTCAGGCCCCTGAAAAACGGTGACCCGGGCGGACTGCTGGTGGAGATCAAGGTCGGTGACGTCGTGCTCACCGGCGGCGGATAGGAAAAGTCCCCCCGCCTGATGACCACTGAACCAAACCGAACAAGCCAGCCAACAGCGTGGAGATGTTTCAATGAAACCGACACGAACTTTGAGCGCAGCAACGATCTTCCTCAGCGTCGTCCTCATGACCGTCGCCGGGGTGTGCACCGCCGCGCCGTCTAAATCCCAGAAAACTACGCGCCCGGACATCAGCGGTACCTGGGAACGAACCCCGGACGACTGGTTCGGTGAGAACCCGGACGATCCGGTGCACCCGGGTGGCCCGATGGATCTGAAGGAATCCTATGCCCGTGACTACGCCGCGCTGAAAAAGAAACAAGCCGCCGCGAACGAAGCCGGCACGCCCCTGGCCACGACGAGCTCCAAGTGCCTGCCCGAAGGCATGCCGACGATGATGGCGGCGCTGTTTCCGATCCAGATCATTCACGATGACAAGCAGGTGATTGTCCTCGGCGAGTACCTCCAGCAGGTGCGCCGGATTCTCCTGGACCAAGCCATGCCGCCCAAAGAGAAGCTCGACCCCAAGTACCAGGGTCATTCCCGCGGCCACTGGGAAGGCGACACGCTGGTGGTGGAGACGCAACGCGTGCGAACCGACGTGACCTTCTATGACGTTCCCCACAGTGAGGCGATGAAGATCACCGAGCGCATCAGGCTAAAGGGGCCGGACCATTTGGAGAACCAGGTGGTGATCGAGGACCCGGAGGTGCTCAACACCCCGTATCGCTTCACCTTCGACTACAAGCGCTCCAACTACGCCATTCAAGAATACGTCTGCGAGAACAACCAGATCGTGATCGACAGCGAGGGCAAGGCGTCCCTGAGCCGTGAGTGAAGCCCTGCCGCGAGGCCAGTGTTGGGGGTGCGAAGCGCCCCCAAACCAGACTGATTTTGCTCCCTTGGAGATGACCGGATGGAAAGACCGATGCCCCTCAGCCTCCTGCGGCCGGCGCTGCCAAGGGTCCTGCTGTCGCTGATCCTTAGCTCGAACGCGTTCGCCGAGGTGCCGCGCATGCCCACGGCCATTGCCATACCACCTTCCAGCGAGCCACCGCTGTCGTCGGCGAAACGGCCAGGCACGGAACACAGCGATCTCGACAAGTACGGCTACGTCGAGGAGGAGTTTTACCTGCAAGGCGTCGCCCCGGCGATTACCGCCGCAGGTAAAACCCTCTTCGAGGCGCCCTACACCACGCGCATCCTGGTACGTAAACCGGCGGACCCGGCGCGCTTCAACGGCACGGTGGTGATCGAGCCGTTCAGTTGGTTTGGCGAGCGTGGCGCCGGCTGGATCCTGACCCGTGACTACTTGCTGCGACGTGGCTACGCGTATGTCGGCTACACGCTGAACATGAACAAGCCGGCCGTCGATCCCAAGTTCATCTCGGACACCCCGGCCGCCGAAGCGGAGCAGATTGCCCAATACGGACGGATCGTGAACTTCGAGTTCATGCGCCGCTTCGACTACGCCCGCTATGCGCCGCTGGGCACCTACTACGACCCGCAGCGTTTCACCCGTGGCGAAGGCCCCGACCCGTTCGTGCCCCAGTCACAGGGGATCGCAGCGCAGCTGGCGTTGCTGCTCAAAACCAACGCGGCGCAGGGCCCGTTGGCAGGCCTGAATGTGCAACGCATCTACGTCAATAGCTGGGCGGTGACTGCGCAGGTCTGGATGGACTACCTCGACCAGGGCCGGCACCAGCAATGGCGCATGCCCGACGCACGACCGTTGATCGACGCCTATATGACGGGGCGCATGGCCTATGGCGAAGTGGGTGGCGACGTCATCCGCCTGCCGCGGCAGATGCCCGACCGCGTGCCGTTCGTGACCGTCTACAGCCAGTCCGAACTGATGCATGACGTCATCGAAGGTATCGACCTGCCGCCGGACACCGACAGCCCGCAGGTCCGCTACTACGAAGTGACCGGCATGCCCCATCTGCGGCTGGCCGACCTCGGTACGGAACATACCGAACTGTTCGCTGCCGACGTCGGCAAAGGCGACGATCCACGGTGCCGGACGCTGTACGACGAGCCGGCGGAACTGGTCGTCTCGGCCCTCCTCGATGGCATGGACCAATGGGTGCGCGAAGGCAAAGCCATGCCGAAGGCCCCGCGAGTCGTGCGCGAGGGCAACGTCGCCGTACGCGACCCCGCCACCGGCAACCTGCAAGGGGGTGTGCGCCCGCCGTGGGTCCAGGTGCCCAGTGCGACCTACCTCACAGACCAGGAGACCGGCTGCGGTCTGATCTACGACACCAAGGTGCCCTATTCCAAGGACGTGCTTGGCCAGCGCTATGGAAGTTTCAGCCGCTACGAACAGGCGTTCGAAGACGCCAAGGATCTCTCGATCAAGCAAGGCTTTCTCCTTCCGGAAGATGCAACGGGCCTGCGTCCGATCGCGAAACCTCAAGACTTCTAACCCAACGCGGAAGCAAAGCAGATGTCATCAGAACTCATCATCGCCTGGATCTACGCGTCACCGCTAAGCACAGCCATCAGGGACATGTTCTGGGTCGTGCCCACCGTCCAGAGCGTTCATATCGTCGCCATCGCGGTGATCTTCGGCGCCGCGGTCATCTCCGACCTCAGGCTCGCCGGCGTATTCGCCACCGATGAGCCCATGGGTGGCGTCGTGCGCCGCTACTACCCGTGGATGCGCGCCGCCCTCATCGTCCTGCTCCTCAGCGGATTGGTCATGGTCATTGGCGAGCCCGACCGCGTGCTCGTCAACACAACGTTCTGGCTGAAGATGTTTCTGGTCGTCGCCGTGTTCACGCTGACCTGGTTGGTCCGGCGTCCGTTGCTGCGCACTGTCGACCCCGCACCAAGCGACGACGAAAAGCCGCCCATCAGGGTTTTGGCCTGGCTGTCGATTGTCCTGTGGTGCGTCGTGATCTTCTGCGGTCGCTGGATTGCCTACTGATCCCAGCGTTTTCAATGTTTTTTTCAGGTATTCGCCATGGACATCCAATCGATATTGCAAGCCCTCGAGGACACCACGGTCGCGGCCCGGATCAGAGAGTCGGGCTCGATTTTTCCAAACCTGGAGTCGGTGCATGTGATCGGCATCGCCCTTGTGTTCGGGACCATCGCCGTCGTCGACTTGCGCCTGCTCGGCATCGCCTCCCATCGTCGAAGCGCGCTCCGGCTGATCCAGGAATTGTTGCCCTACACCTGGGTTGCCTTCGCAGCCTGCGTGATTACCGGCCTGCTCATGTTCGCCTCCAATGCCACCACCTATGCGCAGAACAGCGTGTTCTGGTGGAAGATGGGCCTGTTGCTGCTGGCGGGCCTCAACATGGCAATCTTCCACCTGGGCGCCTACCGGCGGATCGACGAATGGGACACGATCCTGCCGCCCCCCGGCCAGGCCCGCGTGGCCGGTTTCTGCTCGTTGGCGCTGTGGGCGTGCGTGATCGGCCTCGGGCGCTGGATCGGGTTTGTCTGATGGCGCGCCTGTCGCAATCCTGGCCCGGCGCTGACGCCAACGGCGCGACCAAGGTCGTGCGCCCGGCTTCCGGCCGCTGGGAATCGCTGGCCCTGCTGCTGGCGGCCCTGGCAATCATCGCCAGCGTGACAGGCTACGTGCTGCTGCGCCCGCAGCATCCCGGCCCGCCGATAGCCTTGGGCTGGCAGGTGCGCTCCTTCGATGGGCTGGGTGCGGTCGACCAGGCCATCCACAGCGCGCTGCTGCCTGCCAGCGAAGAAATCATCTGGAACAACAACGACACCGGCGGTTGGATCAGCCTGGAGCGTGCCCAGGAAATTTGGCTGCCGCCCTTCTACCGCGACGCCTTCTGGAAGACCAACGGCCAAGTCCATTGGCAGTTGATCCTGCCTGGCGGCCATCTGCCCCATGCCGGCTCCGTCGACGGGCACGAGGACGACTCGGCGGTCCCGGCCACCAGCGAGGTGTCGCAAGCCACCCAGGGCCAGGGCGCCACGGTCTACTACGGCTCCGCCGGCCGCGCACCCGGCCAGAGCGCCTACTTGCTGGTCATTGGCCACGCCCATGCCGGCGTCATGTGGGCCAACCAGGCGACGATCTGGGTCCACCCCGACCCGAACGCGCCCTATCCCGGCATCGTCAAGCCCGAATCGCTGGTCGGCAAAGGTTGGCGTCAAGTCATCCCTTATGACGGCGCCAGCGAAGTCGAACGCGTAAAAGGAAACCAGCCATGACCGTTTCTCCAAAGCGCCGCGCAGTGTGGCGCCGTTGCCTTGCGCTGCTGGTACTGATACCCGCCATCGCACTCGCCAGCCCGACTGTACCCTTGGGCAAAAAGCTCAAGATCGGCGTCACCTTGCACCCCTACTACAGCTTCGTGGCGAATATCGTCGGTGATCGGGCCGAGGTCGTTGCGCTCATCCCGGCGCAAGCGAACCCGCACAATTATCAGCCGCAACCGGACGACATCACCCGGGCGATGACCCTCGACGCCTTGGTCGTCAACGGCATCGGCCACGATGAATGGGCCTTCCAGATCGTCAAGGCCGCCGGCCGAGAGGCGACGCTGCCGATCATCCAGGCCAATGCTTCGGTGGCCCTGATTCCCATCGGCGGTGACCAGGATGGCGCCAAGGTGGTCAATCCGCACACCTTCGTATCCACCACCGCAGCGATACAGCAGGTCTTCGAAATCGCTCGCCGGTTGGGGGAACTGGACCCGGGCAACGCTGCGACGTATCGACAAAACGCCCTCGCCTATGCCGCGCGCATCCGAGCATTACGGGCCGGTTTCATGACCCGCTTCGCCGCCCTGGATCTGTCAGCGTTCCGCTGCGCGACCACCCATGCCGGCTACGACTACATGATGCAGGAGTTCGGCCTGTTCGTGAGCGCCGTGATCGAGCCTCGTCACGGCGTCGCGCCGACCGCGCGCCAGTTGGCCAACACCGTCGATTCGATCAAGAAGGCCAATGTGCGGGTGCTGTTTGCCGAGAAAAACTTCTCGCTCGACCTCGCCAAACCTATTGAAGCCGCGACCGGCGTGAAGGTCTTCGCCCTGTCGCACATCACCGGCGATACCTACAGCGCGGACGAGTTCGAGGTGGCGATGCGCGACAACCTCGAGACCTTGGCCGAAGCCATTGAGTTTACGCAGCGATGAAAGAGGAACAGGTCATGCGCGGTCCCGCCATCGTGTTCGATAACGTCTGCCTGCAACTGGGCCGTACGCAAGTGCTCGACGACGTCAGTTTTCGGGTGGAAGCCGGTGCCCTGCACTGCCTCGTCGGCCCCAACGGCGGCGGCAAGACGTCACTGGTGCGCACGCTGCTGGGCCAGATGCCGCATACGGGAACGGTCCGCTTCGAGGGGGAGGTGACGACACCCATGGGCTATGTCCCGCAATTGCCGGACCTCGACCGCAACGTGCCGATGACGGTCAACGATCTCATGGCCCTGCTCGGCCAACGCCGGCCGGCGTTCCTGGGCTCGAACCGAGCCGCCAAGGCGACCCATGCCGAGGCCCTGGCTCGTACCGGCGTGGCAGGCATGGGCGCCAAGCCTTTTGGCAGCCTGTCCGGTGGCCAGCGCCAGCGCGTGCTGCTGGCCCAGGCCATCAGCCCGGCGCCCTGGCTGTTGATCCTCGACGAACCGACCGCCGGCATCGACGAACCGGGCGTGCGGCTGGTGGAGGCGCTGGTGGCCGAGTTGCACGGCCAGGGCGTCACCATCCTGTGGATCAACCATGACCTGGAACAGGTCCGGCGCATCGCCCAATCGGTGACCGTCATCAACCGGCGAGTGCTGTTCCATGGTGCACCCGACCAGATCGCGTATTCGCTGGAGGGGAGCCAATGAACGCCCTGTACGACTTCATTCGCAACCACCTGCAGGCGCTCGCCGCCAGTGGCCTGCTGCCGCAGCCGTTCGAGTACGAGTTCGTGATCAATGCACTGCTCTGTGCCGTGCTGATCGGCCCGCTGCTGGGCGTGCTGGGTTCGATGGTGATGATCAAGCGCATGGCGTTCTTCAGTCAGTCGGTCGGCAATGCGGCGATGACCGGTGTCGCCATTGGCGTGCTGATCGGCGAGTCTTATACCTCTCCCTACTTCTCGATGTTCGGCTTCTGCTTGCTGTTCGCCCTGACGTTGAAGTACACCCAGCATCGCACCTCGCTGGCCAACGACACGCTGATCGGCGTGTTCCTGTCCATCTCCCTGGCGGTCGGAGCCTCATTGCTGCTGTTCGTCTCGGCGAAGATCAACACCCACGTCATGGAAAGCGTGCTGTTCGGTTCCATCCTCGCGGTAGATCACACTGACATGAATGTGCTGCTTGGCGTCACGGCCCTGTGTGCGCTGCTCGGGCTGCCGCTGTACAACGGCATGCTGTTGGCCAGTCTCAATCCAAGCCTGGCCCATGCCCGCGGCGTGCCGGTGCGAAGCGTCGAGTATCTGTTTGTCGTGCTGGTCACCCTGGTGACGGTCGCCTGCCTGAAAATCATTGGTGCCGTACTCGTCGAAGCCCTGCTGCTCATACCGGCCGCGGCAGCACGCAACATCAGCCGTTCGCTGCCGGGGCTGGTCGCGCGCGCCATTCTGATTGCGACCTTTTCCTGTGTGGTGGGCATCCTGGCGCCGATGCAATTCCACATCCCCGTACCGACGGGCGGCGCCATCGTGATAGTTGCCGCCCTGGTGTTCGTCATCACCACCGTCATGCGTGCCACTGCGTCCCGGTTCAGGGGGGCCAGCGTATGAATAGGAAGGGGATATACAGGTCCTGGTTGGCGCTGCTGCTGGGCCTCTCGTGTTCGGCCTTTGCCGATACCGGCAGGCAGCAAGTGTTGGTCGCATTGCCTGCCGTCTATGCGCTCACATCGGCGCTCAGCGCCGGCACGACCCTTGAGGTCGTCCGCGTTCCGACGGACGCGGCCGTGCCCATGGAAAGCCAGGCCAACGCGTTGTCGCGCCTCGACGCTGCGGTGTTCCAACAGGCCGAAGCCGTGGTCACCCTCAGCAGTCTCTGGCGCGCGGATCCGCTGTACGCGACAGCGCGCCGCCACAACCTGCGGATCGTCGAGATCGACGCCTCGCGCTCATGGGACAGCATCAAGCCCGGCGTGGCTGCGACCCGTGCGCCAGCGAACGACGTTCCCTGGGCCGCCGCGAGCGATGTGGATCAGGGCCCATCGCCGTACGCCTGGCTCGGCCCCGTCAATGCCATGCGCATGTCGGCGCTGATCGCCGCCGACCTGGCACGCCTGGCCCCCGCCGATGCGCCGCGCATAGAGCACAACCTCGCCGCGCTCGAAAGCCGTTTGCGCCGGCTCAAGGCCGACTACGGCGCCCGGGTGACGGCGGTACCGGATCTGCGCGTGCTGTCGCTGGCCAATGAGTTCACCTACCTGTTCGGCGAGTTCGGCGTCTTTGTCGACGGTTGGTTCGTTCGACAGGACATCGACTGGAGCGACGCCGACCGCGCCGCACTGACCCAATACCTGCGCGAGCGGGACATCCGCGTGGTGGTCCACAAATGGGCACCGGATGCCAGGATCGCCAAGGCCATCGAGGACGGCGGCGCACGGCTGCTGATACTCGATACGGGCAACCCCGGAATACTCGCCGACAAAACCAACGGATACGAAGCACTCCTGGGCTCCAACCTGGAAGCTTTGTTGGCAGCCTTCGCCGCGACTGACAACGACAGTAGTCAGTCGCCTCCCCACTGATCGATCTTGACGGCGAGACGTTATGAAACTCATAGATTCAGCGCTGCGGATTCCGATGGCAGGCGCCCTGCTGGTCTGCCAGGCAGCCTTCGCCCACGGCCCCGTCTTCGATTGCTACATCGAGGGCGATAACCGAGTGAAGTGCGAGGCGGGCTTCACCGATGGCAGTCCGGCCGCCGGCAGACAAATCCATGTCCAGGACCCGAGCAACAAGGTGTTGCTCCAAGGTGAGGTCGGCAAGGACAACAGTTACACGTTCCAGCCCCCGGCCGGAAACTACTCGGTGGTATTCCTTGGCGGAGCCGGCCATGAGATCACCATTCAGTCTTCCGACATTTCAAGGTGAAACGACCATGACGTTCAAACGAAAGCTGCTCCAAGCCCTGGCCGCTACGACATTCACCGGTTTGACCGGCGCTGCTCAGGCGCATTTCCAGATGATCTACCTCGAAGAGACCGCGCTGCAGCGCGCGGAAAAACTCGAGTTCGCCCTGGTGTTCACCCACCCGTTTTCCGGCGGCCCCACCATGACCATGGATGCACCTCGGGCCTTCAGCCACATGAGCACCCATGGCGCGGAAAAAATCGACCTGCGCCAATACTTGCGCCCCGTCGAGTGGCAGAGTCGCGACAACCGAACGACGGCCTATCGTGCTTCGATTCCGCGAGAGGTGGTGCGCTCACTGGGTGACCATATCTTCGTACTCGAACCGGAGCCCTACCTGGAAACCGAGGAAGACATGTACATCCAACAGTTCACCAAATTGATCGTGAACGTCGGCGGCGTCCCCAGCAACTGGGCCGAACCACAAGGGCTGCCGGTTGAGATCCAGCCCTTGAACAAACCTTATGCCAACTGGACCGGCGGTGTGTTCCGCGCCGTGGTGCTGGCCGATGGCAAGCCGGTGCCGTTCGCAGAAGTCGAGATCGAGTACGTCAACCACTCCGTTGATCTCGAGAAGAATGCCTTCGGCCAGCAGGACTATGTCACGGCGCCCCAGGCTTCATTCAAAGCCCAGAGCACGTACTCGGACGCCCAAGGCATCGTGACGATTGGCCTGCCCCGGGCCGGCTGGTGGGGCATTGCGGCGCTCGACATCGGCGCGACGAAAACCCACAAAGGCAAGCCCCTGTCGCAGGATGCGGTGCTGTGGGTGCAGGCCAGGGACATGAAGTGACCAGGTGCCGAGCCACAGGGCCAGGCACCGCCCAATCAAGCGATCAGATCATTGGCGTTGAGGGTATTGACACCCGTCAGTTGGATTTCAAAATCCGTGCCCAAATCGCCATTGACGTTGCCGTACAGCACCTGGTCGACGAAGCGCAGTTGTCCTGCTGCGGTGAAGCCATTCGAACCGATGAAGCTGAACGTGTCGGCAAACGCGGTGAGGAGATTGGCATCGAGTTTCGACAGGTCCAGCTTGTCGCCCTGCAGGCTACTGAAGTCGGAAATGGTGTCACGGGTAGCCCCTATGCCCAACTCACCCAGCGTGTTGAACACAAACCGGTCGCCTCCTGCTCCGCCGGTGAGGCTGTCAGTTCCCAGGCCGCCGCTCAGTATGTCGTTGCCCGCGCCACCGTCCAGCACGTTACGCCCGGCGTTGCCGATCAGCACGTTGTTCAGGCTGTTACCGATACCTATAAAGCCAGTCCCCGTCAGCGTGAGATTCTCCAGGTTGGCTCCCAGGATCCAGCCCACCGAAGAGCGCACCGTATCGATTTCGCTGCCCAGGACGGTGGTTTCGCTGATGACATCGCTGAGGTTGTCGATCACATAAGTGTCGTTGCCGGTACCGCCAACAAGCGTATCTATACCGCTGCTGCCGTCCAGGGTGTCGTTGCCTGCGCCGCCACTCAATACGTTGTTGCCGGTGTTGCCGATCAGCACGTTGTTCAGGGCGTTGCCGCTGCCATTGAGGTGGGCGCTGCCAGTCAGCGTAAGGTTCTCGAGATTGGCGCCCAGACTCCAATTCAAGGAGGAACGCACGGTATCGATTTCGCCAGCCAAGGTGCTGGTCTCACTGACAACGTCCTTGAGGTTGTCGACCACGTAGGTGTCGTTGCCAAGACCGCCAATTAAGGTATCGGCACCCGCACCACCATCAAGGGCATCGTTGCCCGCCCCGCCCTGAAGGTTATTCACGGAGGCGTTGCCCACCAGGCTGTTGCTCAGGTCGTTGCCAACCACCGTGAATACCCCGGTGCCCCTGAGGACGACGTTTTCGACGTTGCGCAGATTGCTCAGGTTCAGGTTGACGACGCTGCTCGACGAACTCGCGGCATAGGTGAGGGTCAGGCTGTCGCGGCCCGGATCGATACCTTCTTGTACCAATGCCAGCTCATCGGCCCGATCAAGCACATAGGTGTCATTCCCGGCACCGCCGATCAGCGTGTCCCGCCCGGCTCCACCGTTTAGCACGTTATTGCCGGCGTTGCCGGTCAGCACGTTGTTCAGGGCATTGCCGGTGCCATTGAGATGAGCGGAACCGGTCAGGATAAGGTTTTCCAGGTTGGCGCCCAGGGCCCAGTTCAACGAGGCGCGTACGGTGTCGATTTCACTGCCCAGGACAGTGGTCTCACTGACGATGTCCTTGAGGTTGTCGACCATATAAGTGTCGTTACCGGTACCGCCAACAAGCGTATCGATACCGCTGCCGCCATCCAGTGTGTCGCTGCCTGCGCCACCATTGAGTACATTATTGCCGGCGTTGCCGATCAGCACGTTGCCCCGGGCGTTGCCAGTACCGTTGAGCAGGGCCGAGCCGGTCAGGATCAGGTTTTCCAGATTCGCTCCCAAGGTCCAGGTCACCGAGGAGCGCACAGTATCGATTTCGCCGGCCAGGGTGCTGGTTTCGCTGACAATATCCTTGAGATTGTCGACCACGTAGGTGTCGTTGCCAGTGCCGCCAACAAGGGTGTCGATACCGCTGCTGCCGTTCAACGTATCGCTGCCTGCCCCACCGCTCAGCACATTGTTGCCGGAGTTGCCGGTCAGCACGTTGTTCAGGGCGTTGCCGCTGCCATTAAGAGCGCTGCCGGTCAGCGTAAGGTTTTCCAGGTTGGCACCCAGGCTCCAATTCAGTGAGGAACGTACGGTGTCGATTTCAGCGGCCAGGGTGCTGGTTTCTCTGACGATATCCTTGAGGTTGTCGACCACGTAGGTGTCATTACCAAGACCGCCAATCAAGGTGTCGGCACCCGCGCCACCATCGAGTACATCGTTGCCCGCCCCGCCCTGAAGGCTATTCACGGAGGCGTTGCCTAACACGCTGTTACTCAAGTCGTTGCCAACCACCGTGAACGCACCAGTGCCGTTCAGGACGATATTTTCGACGTTGCGCAGATTGGTCTGGTTCAGGTTAAGGACGCTGCTCGACGTACTCGCGGCGTAAGTGAGGATCAAGCCATCCTGGCCCTGGTTGACGCCTTCCTGCACCAAGGCCAGTTCATCGACCCGATCGAGCACATAGGTGTCATTCCCCCCACCACCGATCAGCGTGTCCCGCCCGGCTCCACCGTTCAACACGTTATTGCCGGCGTTGCCGGTCAGCACATTGTTCAGGGCATTGCCAACGCCGTTAACGTGGGCGGAACCGGCCAGGACCAGGTTCTCCAGGTTGGCACCCAGCGTCCAGTTCACTGAAGAACGCACGGTGTCGATTTCGCTGGCCAGGGCACTGGTTTCGCTGACGACATCCTTAAGGTTGTCGACCACGTAAGTGTCATTGCCTGCCCCGCCAACCAAGGTATCGATACCGCCGCCGCCATCCAGGGTGTTGGCGCCGGCGTTACCGTTGATGCGGTTGTTCAATGTGTTGCCCGTGCCGTTGAGATTGGCGCTTGCACTCAGCGTCAAGGTCTCGATGTTGGCACCCAGGACGTAGCTGACGGATGAGATAACAGCATCGATTTCGCTGGCCGAGGTGCTGCTTTCCTGCACCCGGTCACCGACGTTATCAACGACGTAAGTGTCGTTGCCCGCGCCGCCGATCATCGTATCCTTGCCGGCACGGCCATTCAGAACGTTGGCCAATGCATTGCCGATCAACGTGTCGTCATTGGCCGAACCGACTGCGTTTTCAATCTTGGCACCGTAGGCGATTGCCAATCCTTCATTGAAGGCCGTCTGGGTGTCGTGTTTCAGAAATGCTTGGCCGATCTTGCTGAACTGGCCTTCATTCAGATTGATGCGTACCGCGGCTAACTGATTGCTTGCGTCGATCGTGTCAACGCCGCCTGCGTCCCAGATCGTCTCGAAAACCGATTGGCCGACAGCCCAACTGTAGGTGTTATTACCGGTCTGCCACTGAGTGTTAGCGCCATAGAGACTCTGGATAGCGGCAATGTCCAGCAACATGGGCGTGGTGGGCTCATACGCGTATGCGGTGTTGTAACTCATGATCGTGTAGCGGACGTCGTCGAACTGAGCGGCCAGCACGCTGGAATTCGACGCGCTTGTCGAGAACGGGTGCTTGAGACCCAGGGCGTGGCCGATCTCATGCATAAAGACTAGGTAGTCGTAAGTGCCTTTGCCGGGAGCCGGATTGTTCGTGATGGGCCCCAGCCAGACATCACCCGCGCTGGGGGTGTTGCCTGGGAAATAGCCCCAGGCAGCGGTGTCGTAGTCCATGTAGAGGTAACCGCCGAATCGCAAGTCACCGACGTTGCTGGCCGTCTCGCTCACCTGTTGGAATTTGATGTTCGCAACCGAACTCCATGCACCTAGCGCGCTGACGATGCCATTTTTTTGCGCCGTCGAGAGGACGTAGCCGTACTCATATTCATTTTCACTGCTGTAGTTGCTGGCGAAATATGAACTCATGGTCAGGAAGCTGTACGTCAAGGACGTGGTGCTCGAGCTGCCCGCCCAATAGGTGCCGTAAAGCAAGCTATTGACCTGTGCGTTACCGGTCAGCTTTGCGTACGAAATGGATGAGTAACCTAATGGACTGGGCATATGTGTTTCCTGTGGGCTATCTGCGGACCTTCCTGGATGCGGTCGCTACATAGGGGTTATTTTGCATGAGAACAGCAGCCTTGACATCACTTAGCCACTATTTTTGCTTTCGTAATCCACCGACGATGGCGCAACCAGCCACTCATTGGCCTTGCGGATGTCGCCATCTCCCAATCGTCCACTCCAGCGATGCAATACCAGCAAACTGGTCACGAACTTGTATTGGGACTGATAGAAATCACGCCGCGCACGAAACTCTTCCTTGATGCTATCGAGCACATCGACCGCATTCTTGACGCCGTAGCCGAAGGCTTTTTCCGTGGCTACCCGTGACTTTTCAGCCGATTCCAGCGCGCGACGCGTTGCTTTGATCCGACTGAGTTCGGCCGTCATGCCAAGATAAGCCGTGCGGGTTTCCTTGATGACCTGGCGTCGCAAGGCTTCCAGTTCTTGCTGGGCGACTTCCTTGTCACTTTCGGAACTCGATACCCGTGCCCGGGTAGAACCGCCGCTGTAGAGCGGCATTTGCAAGTCCAGGGAGGCTACGAGGTTGTCCGAGCGCGGCGTCACGGCGCCTTCATAGCCGATATCACTGCGTTGCGCCGTCAAGTTCAGCCCCAGCCGAGGCAGATGCCCCGCCTTGTTTTCAGCGATGGCCGCCTCGGCGGCGCGGACGCTGTGTTCGCGGGCGTGCAGCGCCGGGTTGTTGTCCAGCGCCGCCTGCACCCAATAGTCTTGCGCTTGCGCCGGCAGACTGAAGGCTGGATTGTCGCCAATGCGCTTGAATCGCTCGCTGACATCGCGCCCCACCAGTTCGGAAATGGCTTCACGACTGACCAGGACCTTGTTGCCGGCTTCGATCTCGTCAGCCTTGAGCGCATCCACCCGCGCCTCAAGATCCAGTGCGTCGGTGACCATCGCCATTTGCCGGGCGTACAAGGCGTTGACGCGCTTGAGGTTACGCTCCGTCGCCTCCAGCTCGCTGCGCACCAACGACAATTCGTCCTCCGCTGCAAGCACGGCAAAGTAGCGCTCGGACAGATCAATGCTGGCCTGCACCCGGGTATCGTCCGACTCGTAGCCGCTCTGCCGGGTCAACTCGATGTACTTCTGATAACTGCGCCAGACTTGCGGATCGTAGATCACTTGATTAAGCACCACGGCCATACGCTTGCCGTTGTACTGAATACGGTTTAGGTCATCGTCGCGCCGGCTGCGGTTGACGCTGCTGCTGGCATTGAGCTGCGGCAGCAACTGGCCAAGGGCAGCGCGTTCCTTGCCCTCGTCACTCCGAGTCAGGGCTTGTGCCCGCAGGATGCGCGGATCGGCCCCCTGCGCTTCCTGGTGCAATTGCCACAGATCGACATAAGTGTCGTCAGCAAGAACGCCCAACGGCATGAGGGCCAGGCACATCATGATCAAGCACTTCATCTCAGTCCTCGATCAACGAACGAGCGAACACGTTGCTCGCTGGCTGTATCAAATATTGCAACAGCGTCCGCGCGCCCGTATTGACCAGCACTTCGACCGGCATGCCCGGCACCAGGGTAAGGTTGCCCAGCGTCTGGCGCCCTTTGTCCGTCAGGGCCACGCGTGCCAGGTAATAGGCTGCGCCGGTGTCCTTGTTGATCAGGCGGTCAGCGGAAATCTGCACCAACCGCCCCTCGATGACGGGCGTGGTGCTGCTCTTGAATGCGCTGAAGCGAATGTCCGCCAACTTGCCCAGGACAATACGGTCGATGTCCATCGGCGACACTTGGGCCTCGACGATCAGTTCCTCGTTGGCCGGGACGATGTCCAGCAGCGCAGTGCCCGGGCTGACCACGGCACCCAGGGTGTGGACGGTCATGCCCATGACCATACCGGACTCGGGCGCGAGAATATCGGTACGCTGATCGCGGTCCTGCAGGGTTGCCAATCGCTCGCGCAATTCGTACACCTTGGTCCGCGCATCGCCCAGCAGGCCGGCGACTTCGCTGGCGAAGGCCTTTTTCAACTGCAGAATCTTCAGCTTTGCCTCGTCGACATGGACCCGCGCTTGGGCGATCTCGGACTGGCTTTCAGCGATTTCGGTTTGCAGGCGAGCGAGGCTGCGCTCCTGCTCGCGCAGGCGCTGTTTGTCCACGTAGCCTTCGGCAAGCAATGCCCGCAAATCGACTATTTCTTCTTGATAGGAGGCGGCCAACATCTGCTTGCTGGCGATGATGGCCTTGAATCCGCGAATCTGTTCCTCGATTTGTCCGATGGTCGTCTCTTGCAAGCCGATTTCGCCTTGCAACGAGGTCCGCCGAGTCTGGAAAATTCGCGCTTCACTGTCGCGGGCCTCTTGCACGCGCGGGTCAGCAGGGTCCAGGGTCGGCACCGCCGCAGGTTCGGGCAGCGCATCACGTTCAGCCTCCAACCGGGCCTGCAATTGGAGCGCGGCGATCAACTGGCTGCGGGTCGTTTCCATTTCCGAACGTGCCTGGGTATTGTCGAGCACCAGCAACACATCACCGGTTTTCACCAAATCCCCGTCGTGCACCCGCAGTTCGCGCACAATGCCAC
Organism: Pseudomonas sp. OA65; assembly: GCF_017498305.1. Taxonomy (NCBI): domain Bacteria; kingdom Pseudomonadati; phylum Pseudomonadota; class Gammaproteobacteria; order Pseudomonadales; family Pseudomonadaceae; genus Pseudomonas; species Pseudomonas sp. OA65. The sequence continues at coordinate 2,957 of NZ_JAGDEZ010000047.1, read as the reverse complement.
CTTCCAGATGCTGCACCGTCTTGCGGTAACTTTTGACTGTGACCACGCCTGGCGCGAGTGCCGAGCTGTCGAGCGGGGCCAATGCCGCCCAGCCGCCGAACAGGCCGAAGGTGACCAGCAGCATGAGGTAGCCGACGCGGCGTATCGGCCGGTCATCGACGGGCAACGCGGCGGATGAGTGCTGAGTGTTTTGCATGAAATGGCTCATCCGTTTCCTACGGTTGAATCGCGGCGGCTTGGCGGGCTGCGGGTGTTGCGTCTCGCAGGCGTGCCAGGACTTGGTCCCGCGGCCCGAACAGACTCAGTTCGCCATGATTGAGCACCAGCAGCTTGTCTACCTGCGCCAGCACCCCGGATCGATGGGTAATGACAAATACCGTGGCCCTGCTCTGCCTGAGCTTTTGCAGCGCCTCGGCGAGCATTTTTTCGCCGGCATCATCCAGGTTGGAGTTCGGCTCATCGAGCACCACCAGGCGCGGCTCGCCGTACAAGGCGCGGGCCAGGCCGATACGCTGTCGCTGGCCGCCGGACAATCCACCGCCATTGGCACCGATCAAGGTGTCGTAGCCCTCGGGCAGTTGCAGAATCAACTCATGTACACCCGCCATGCGCGCGGCGCCGACAACGGCCGATGCGTTCACCGGGCCGAAGCGGGAAATGTTCTGGCTGATCGAGCCTTCGAAAAGCTCGATGTCCTGGGGCAGATAACCGATGTACTGGCCCAACTCCTCCCGACGCCATTGGCTGATGTCCGCCCCGTCCAGGCGCACGGTGCCGGCCAGGCTGGGCCAAACGCCCAGCAACGCCCTGGCCAGAGTCGACTTCCCCGCACCGCTGGAACCAATGATGCCCACCACCTCGCCTGCGCTCACCTGGAAGTTGACACCGCGAATAATCGGTTTGCGCGCGTCCGGGGCTCCCGCCGAGAGGCCCTCGACACGAATTGCCCCTTCAGGTGCCGGCAACGGCATGCGCTCAGGCTCGGCGGCAACCTTGAGCAGCAATTCGTGCAGCCGGGCGTATTGCGAACGGGCCCCCAGGAAGCCTTTCCATACGCCGATCAACTGATCGATGGGCGCCAACGCACGCCCCAGCAAAATCGAGCCGGCAATCATCAGCCCGGACGAAATCTCGTGATTGATCGTCAAATAGGCGCCCAGGCCCAGCACCAGCGACTGAACGATTTGCCGGAACGTCCTGGACACCGAGGTCATGGTCGCGGCGCGGTCGCTGGCCAGGCTTTGCAGGGCGAGAATCTTATGGGTTCGCCCGCTCCAGTGCTGGCGCAGGCTGGCAAGCATGCCCATGGATTCCACCACTTCGGCATTGCGCAAGCTTTTGTGGGTGAACGCGGTGGCGGCCATCTGTTCACGGTTGGCCGCCTGCAGCGGCGCATGGGTGAGCTTTTCGTTGGCGAAGGCCAGCGTCCCCAGCAACGCGGCACTGACGATCCCCATCCAGCCGTACCAGGGATGGAACATGAACATGACCGCGAGGTAGATCGGAATCCACGGCGCATCGAAAAACGCGAACAGGCCATTGCCGGTCAGGAACTGGCGCAAGCCATTCAGGTCGCTCAAGGGCTGGGCCGTGGCATTCAGGCCGCTGGTATTGAGCGCCTGCTTGAAACTGGCATCGAACAGACGCTGGCTCAGCAGCGTATCCAGACGCGTACTGATCCGCACCATGATCCGCGAACGGACCCACTCCAAGCCCCCCATGGTGATCATCAATAGCAGCATGATCAGCGTCAGCATCAACAGTGTCGACAAGCTAGCGCTGCCTACCGCGCGGTCATACACCTGCAGCATGTAGAACGACGGAACCAACATCAGCAAGTTCACGAAAAAACTGAAAAAACCAACGGAAAGAAAACTGCCCTTACAGACGGCAAGGGCGCCTTCCAGTTCGGTCCTGGTGTGGGCTGACATGGTTTATCACCTGAGGTCCGATTCTGGTCAAACCTGAAAATCACATGGCATAGGCGTGTGAACGCCTGGGATATCTTTCGGCGGAATGCCGCTCGGGCGCCCGCGCAATCGGATCTACCGCGTTGTATCGGCATGCTTGTGCGGTTCTTAAGGGAAAATTGGCGGGTAGGCCGTGCGGCGTGGGCGCCCGAGATCAATGTCCTCCCTGAGGCGGCCTGATAGCCGACCTGGTTCTTGATGGGACTGCGTTTGTCCTGTGGGAGCGAGCTTGCACGCGAAGGCGGTATGTCAGTTCGCAGTGATGTTGGATGGGCCGGCCTCTTCGCGAGCAGGCTCGCTCCCACAGGGTTCTGCGGCGTATGTGTATTTTGTGATTGTCGAAAATCCAGTGTGTGGGCTTGCTCGCGAAGGCGGTGTGTCAGTTTGCGGTGATGTTGGATGTGCCGGCCTCTTCGCGAGCAAGCCCTCTCCCACAGGGTTCTGCGGTGCATGTGTATTTTGTGACTGTCGAAAATCCAGTGTGTGGGCTTGCTCGCGAAGGCGGTGTGTCAGCTTGCAGTGATGTTGGATGGGCCGGCCTCTTCGCGAGCAGGCTCGCTCCCACAGGGTTCTGCGGTGCATGTGTATTTGGTGACTCTCATAAATCCAGTGTGTGGGCTTGCTCGCGAAGGCGGTGTGTCAGTTCGCGGTGATGTTGGATGTGCCGGCCTCTTCGCGAGCAAGCCCGCTCCCGCAGGGTTCTGCGGCGCATGTGTATTTTGTGACTGTCGAAAAACCAGTGTGGGAGCGAGCTTGCTCGCGATATCGGTAGCCCAGCTACATAGATGCCTGCCTCTGCCCCGCTCTTGCTCTTGCTTTGGACTTTGATCTTGATCTTGATCTGAGCGCCCCGTTAACCACGCTGGCCGAACGCAGGCATTGCGCAGTGGGCATCCCGGCATGGATGCCGGGATAGCCGCGCTGGGCCATGGATGGCCCTTCGCGGCGGGCCCACGGAGCAATGCCGGAGTGAGGGCATGCCGAGCC
>NZ_JAGDEZ010000046.1:0-45632 GCF_017498305.1 Pseudomonas sp. OA65 | reverse complement strand
GGAGGAGGGGTGTGGTGCTTTGTCTCGCTCTGCCCCCGTGGGAGGGGGGGGTGGGGCGGGGGGGGGGGGGGCCCGGTGCCGGGCGCGGGGGCGCACCGGGCGCGTGCTTGGGGGGCTGCTGCGCAGCCGAGCGGGAGAAAGCTCCCTCGCCACAAAAGCGTTTCAGCGCTTAAAGCTTTTGATCAAACCTTGACGATCCAACCCGCTGGCGCTTCCACGTCGCCGGTCTGCACGCCGGTCAGCTCTTTGTAGAGCTTCTGGGTGATCGGGCCGACTTCGGTTTCGCTGTGGAACACATGCAGCTTGTCCTTGTAGCTGATGCCGCCAATCGGCGTGATCACCGCAGCGGTACCGCAGGCGCCGGCTTCCTTGAAGTCCGCCAGTTTGTCGATGAACACGTCGCCTTCGATCACTTCCAGGCCCAGGCGCGATTTGGCCAGTTCGATCAGCGACAGGCGGGTGATGCCTGGCAGGACCGAAGGGGAGTTGGGGGTGATGAATTTGTTGTCGTGGGTGATGCCGAAGAAGTTGGCCGAGCCGACTTCCTCGATCTTCGAGTGGGTCAGCGGATCCAGGTAGATGCAGTCGGCGAAACTGGCCTTCTTGGCCTGGGAGCCGGGCATCAGGCTGGCGGCGTAGTTGCCACCGACCTTGGCCGCGCCGGTGCCTTGTGGGGCGGCGCGGTCGAAGCTGGAAATCAGGAAGTTATGCGGGGTCAGGCCGCCCTTGAAGTAGGCGCCGACCGGGATGCAAAAAATCGAGAAGATGAACTCCGGCGCGGTGCGCACGCCGATGTTGTCACCCACGCCGATCACGAACGGGCGCAGGTAAAGCGCGCCGCCGGTGCCGTACGGCGGGATGAAGCGCTCGTTGGCGCGGACCACTTGCTTGCAGGCCTCGACGAACTGCTCGGTATCGACGTGCGGCATCAGCAGGCGGGCGCAGCTGCGTTGCATGCGGGCGGCGTTCTGGTCCGGGCGGAACAGGTTGATCGAACCGTCCTTGCAACGATAGGCCTTCAGGCCTTCGAAGCATTGCTGACCGTAGTGCAGGGCGGTGGAGCCCTCGCTGATGTGCAGCACGTTGTCTTCGGTCAGGGTGCCTGTGTCCCAAGCGCCATCGCGCCAGTGCGACAGGTAGCGCTTGTCGGTCTTGATGTAGTCAAAGCCCAGTTTGTCCCAATTGATGCTCTCGTTACCCATGACACCCTCTATTTCCTGACAACCGTCGAAACGGTTCAAGGCTTCTGACGTTTTGAATGGGGACAACAATACTTCATTCCGGGGGTGTTTCGCAGCCTGTTACATGGATCCTGCAGCTGAAAACAGCCCTGCGGTCGTTGTGAGGGATTGTGGGAGCAAGGCTTGCTGTGGGAGCAAGGCTTGCCCGCGATACAGCCGACGCGGTCCTTGGTGAACCGAGGCGCCTGCATCGCGAGCAAGCTTTGCTCCCACAGCAAGCTTTGTTCCCACTAGTTATTCACCCACAGCTGTTACAGATGCAACGCATGCCCCAACGCCCGCAACGCCGCTTCCTGCACGGCCTCGCCCAGGGTTGGATGGGCATGGATGGTGCCGGCGATGTCCTCCAGGCGCGCACCCATTTCCAAGGATTGGCCGAATGCGGTGGACAGCTCCGACACGCCCACGCCAACCGCTTGCCAGCCGACGATCAGGTGATTGTCCCGGCGCGCCACGACGCGGACGAAACCGCTCTTCGATTCCAGGGTCATGGCCCGGCCGTTGGCGGCGAACGGGAAGCTCGACACGATGCAATCCAGGCCGGCAGCCTTGGCCTCGTCCGGCGTCTTGCCCACCACGACCAGTTCCGGGTCGGTAAAGCATACCGCCGCGATGGCCGTCGGGTTGAATTCCCGGTGCTGGCCGGCGATCAGCTCGGCGACCATCTCGCCTTGGGCCATGGCCCGGTGGGCGAGCATCGGTTCGCCGCTCAAGTCGCCGATGGCCCAGACATTGCGCATGCTGGTTTGGCAACGGCTGTCGATCTTCACCGCCGAACCGTTCATCGCCAGGTCCAAGGCTTCAAGGTTCCAGCCTTGGGTGTTGGGTTTGCGCCCGACGGCCACCAGCACCCGGTCGGTGTCCAGGTTCAGCGTGTCGCCATTGGGATCGCGCACTTGCAAGGTGCTGGCCTGGGCATCGAAACCTTCGACGCTGTGCTTGAGGTACAGCTTCACCCCCAACTGCTTGAGCGCCTCGTGCACCGGTTGCGTCAGCTCGCCGTCGTAGGCCGGCAGGATCCGCTCCTGTGCCTCGACCACGCTGACCTCGGCGCCGAGCTTGCGATAGGCGATGCCCAGCTCCAAGCCAATGTAGCCACCGCCGACCACCACCAGGTGCTTGGGCGCCGAAGTAGGGGCGAGGGCTTCGGTGGACGAAATGATCGGCCCACCAATCGGCAGCATCGGCAGGTTGACGCTTTTCGAGCCGGTGGCCAGCAGCAGATGTTCACACTGGATGCGCGTGTCACCGACCTCAACGGTCTTGCCATCGATGACCTTGGCCCAGCCGTGAATGACCTGGACCTTGTGCTTCTTGAGCAACGCGGCGACGCCAGTGGTCAGGCGATCGACGATGCCGTCCTTCCATTCCACGCTCTTGCCGATGTCCAAAGTAGGCGCCGCAACGGTGATGCCCAAGGCCGAGCCCTGGCTATGGTGGCGGGTCTGGTGGAACTGCTCGGCTACATGGATCAACGCCTTGGACGGGATGCAGCCGATATTCAGGCAGGTACCGCCCAATGCCTGGCCTTCCACCAGGATTGTTTCAATGCCCAGTTGGCCGGCGCGAATCGCCGCGACATAACCGCCTGGGCCGCCGCCGATGATCAGCAGCTTGGTGTTCAACGTCTGCATCGCTTACTCCACAAATAAAGTGGCAGGTTGTTCGAGCAAGCCACGCAGGGCCTGGATGAATTGCGCCGCGTCCATGCCGTCGACCACCCGGTGATCGAAGGAGCTGGAGAGGTTCATCATCTTGCGGATCACGATCTGGCCCTTGATCACCATGGGCCGTTCGACGATTTTGTTCACGCCGACAATCGCCACTTCCGGCAGGTTCAACACCGGCGTACTGACGATGCCGCCCAACGCGCCAAGGCTGGTCAGGGTGATGGTCGAGCCGGACAGTTCATCGCGACTGGCCTTGCCCGTGCGGGCCGCGGTGGCCAAGCGGGAGATTTCCTTCGCGCTGTCCCACAGGCTGCGAGCCTCGGCGTGACGCACCACCGGCACCATCAGGCCGACGACGCTCTGGGTGGCAACACCGACATGCACCGCACCGGAGCGATGGATGACCTGGGCCTCGTCGTCGTAGCGCGCGTTCATTTGCGGGAAGTCCCGCAGGGCCACGACCAGGGCGCGGACCAGGAACGGCAGCAAGGTCAGCTTGCCGCGGTTGGCGCCGTGTTTTTCATTCAGGTGAACCCGCAGCTCTTCCAGGGCCGTGACGTCGATTTCCTCGACGTAGCTGAAATGCGCGGCGCGCTGGGTGGCTTCCTGCATGCGCTGGGCGATCTTGCGGCGCATGCCGATCACCGGGATCTGCTGCTCGTCATGGCGTTCGGCATAACCCGAACCGCCCTTGGCCTGGGTCGACGAACCCTGGGCCAGATAGGCTTCCAAGTCTTCATGCAGGATTCGCCCGGCAGGGCCGCTGCCCTGGACCAGGCGCAACTGGATGCCCAGGTCCAGCGCGTGTTTGCGCACGGCCGGCGAGGCCAGTGGACGCTCTTCAGGGTCGCGGGCCACCGGGGCTTGCGGGGCGCAGCGTGGTGCGGCGGGTTTTTCCACCATCGGTTCAGGCGTGGCCACTGGCGCAGGCTTTGGCGCCTGTACAGCCGCCGCAGCGGGAGCCGGTTGCGCCGATTCTTTCAAGTTGCCCGCACCTTCGACTTCGATGCGGATCAGTTCGCTGCCCACCGCCATGACTTCACCAGGCTCGCCACCCAGGGCGATGACTCGGCCGTGTACCGGCGAAGGGATGTCGACCATCGCCTTGTCAGTCATGACATCGGCCAACACCTGATCTTCGACCACCATGTCGCCGACCTTGACGTGCCACACCGACAGTTCAACTTCCGCGATGCCTTCGCCGATGTCCGGCATCTTGATAACGTGCGTGCCCATTCAGACCTCCATGACCCGTTTCAACGCCGCGCCCACACGGGACGGCCCTGGGAAATACGCCCACTCCTGCGCGTGCGGGTAGGGGGTGTCCCAACCGGTGACACGTTCGATGGGCGCTTCCAGGTGGTGGAAGCAATGTTCTTGTACCAACGACACCAGCTCAGCGCCGAAACCGCAGGTGCGGGTGGCTTCGTGGACGACCACGCAGCGGCCGGTTTTCTTCACCGACTTGACGATGGTCTCCAGGTCCAGCGGCCAGAGGCTGCGCAGGTCGATGACTTCGGCATCGATGCCGGTTTCTTCGGCGGCCACTTGCGACACGTAGACCGTGGTGCCGTAGGTGAGGATCGTCACGTCCTTGCCCGGACGGGTGATGGCGGCGACGTCCAGCGGCACGGTGTAGTAGCCGTCCGGCACTTGCGCTTGCGGATGCTTGGACCACGGCGTTACCGGGCGGTCGTGGTGGCCGTCGAACGGGCCGTTATACAGGCGCTTGGGTTCGAGGAAGATCACCGGGTCATCGTTTTCGATGGAGGCAATCAGCAGGCCCTTGGCGTCGTAGGGGTTGGACGGCATCACGGTGCGCAGGCCGCAGACCTGGGTGAACATCGCCTCGATGCTCTGGCTGTGGGTCTGGCCGCCATAGATACCACCGCCGCAAGGCATGCGCAGGGTCATCGGCGCGGTGAACTCGCCGGCCGAGCGATAGCGCAGGCGCGCCGCTTCGGAAATGATCTGGTCCGACGCCGGGTAGACATAGTCGGCGAACTGGATCTCGGCCACCGGCCGCAACCCGTAGGCGCCCATGCCCACCGCCACGCCGACGATGCCGCTTTCGGAAATCGGTGCGTCGAACACCCGCGAGGTGCCGTACTTGTTCTGCAGGCCTTCGGTGCAGCGGAACACGCCGCCGAAGTAACCGACGTCCTGGCCGAACACCACGACGTTATCGTCGCGCTCGAGCATCACGTCCATGGCCGAGCGCAGGGCCTGGATCATGGTCATGGTGGTAGTGGTCATGGCGGTGTCCAACGCAATATTGTTGTTGTGATCGTTCATGTCAGATCCCCAACTGCTGACGCTGGCGCTTCAAGTGCTCCGGCATCTCTTTGTAGACGTCTTCGAACATGGTCGCGGCGCTTGGAATCTGCCCGCCGGCGAGAGTGCCGTACTGCTCGGCTTCCTTCTGCGCGGCGATCACCTCGGCTTCGAGTTCGGCGGTGACGGCGGCATGTTCCTCTTCGGACCACTGGCCGATCTTCACCATGTGCTGCTTGAGGCGGGCAATCGGATCGCCCAGGGGGAAGTGACTCCAATCGTCGGCCGGGCGGTACTTCGAAGGATCGTCCGAGGTGGAGTGCGGGCCGGCGCGGTAGGTGACCCATTCGATCAGCGCCGGGCCGAGGTTGCGGCGGGCGCGTTCGGCGGCCCAGCGCGAGGCGGCGTAGACCGCCATGAAATCGTTGCCATCGACGCGAAGGGAGGCGATGCCGCAACCGACGCCGCGTCCGGCGAAGGTGGTGGCTTCACCGCCGGCAATGGCCTGGAAGGTGGAAATCGCCCACTGGTTGTTGACCACGTTGAGGATCACCGGCGCCCGGTAGACGTGGGCGAAGGTGAGGGCAGTGTGGAAGTCCGATTCGGCGGTGGCGCCATCACCGATCCAGGCCGAGGCGATCTTGGTGTCGCCCTTGATCGCCGAGGCCATGCCCCAGCCCACGCCCTGGATGAATTGCGTGGCGAGGTTGCCGGAAATGGTAAAAAAACCGGCGTCCTTGACCGAGTACATGATCGGCAATTGCCGGCCCTTGAGCGGATCGCGCTCGTTGGACAGCAGTTGGCAGATCAGGTCCACCAGCGGCACCTCGCGAGCCATCAGGATGCTTTGCTGGCGGTAGGTAGGAAAGCACATGTCGTCGATGTTCAACGCCAGGGCTTGGGCACTGCCGATGGCTTCTTCGCCAAGGCTTTGCATGTAGAACGACATCTTTTTCTGACGCTGGGCGACCACCATGCGGTTGTCGTAGATGCGCGTCTTGAGCATGGCGCGCATGCCTTTGCGCAGGATCTCGACGGGAATGTCGGTAGCCCAATCGCCCAAGGCGTTGCCTTGGTCGTCGAGCACGCGGATCAGGCTGCGGGCCAGGTCGGCGGTGTCGGCGGGTTCGACGTCGATGGGAGGTTTGCGCACCGTGCCGGCATCGGACAGATGCAGGTAGGAGAAGTCGGTCTTGCAGCCGGGACGGCCCGAGGGTTCGGGGACGTGCAGGCGTAGCGGTTCATACGCTGGGTTCATGGCTTTCTACGCTCGATCTTGTGAATTTCTTGTAGTGGGCGCGCTAGCTGACGAATTTCCCTGGGTAGGTGGGAAATTGTCCTACAACAATCATAGGCTCGACGTAGAAGAATATTTTTCTCTGTTAGCTTGCTGTTCAGATCATTTGCAGATAAAAAATCTGCACAACGATAAAAAACAAGGTTATTTGTCTCATGCGTAAATTGGATCGCACCGACATCGGCATTCTGAACAGCCTTCAGGAAAACGCCCGCATCACCAACGCCGATCTGGCCCGTTCGGTCAACCTGTCACCGACGCCGTGCTTTAACCGTGTTCGGGCCATGGAGGAGCTGGGGGTGATCCGCGAGCAGGTCACGTTGCTGGACGCCGACCTGCTGGGGCTGCACGTCAACGTGTTCATTCATGTCAGCCTGGAGAAGCAGGTGGAAGAGGCGCTGCAGCATTTCGAGGAGGCGATTTCCGACCGGCCGGAGGTGATGGAGTGCTACCTGATGGCCGGTGATCCGGATTACTTGATTCGGGTGCTGGTGCCGACCATCCAATCGCTGGAGCGGTTCATGATGGACTTTTTGACCAAGGTCCCGGGCGTGGCGAACATCCGCTCCAGCTTCGCCCTCAAGCAGGTGCGCTACAAGACCGCGCTGCCGTTGCCGGCCAATGGGTTGACCTTGGGCACCTGAACATCAAAGGATCGCAGCCTTCGGCAGCTCCTACAGGGGAGTTGTGGATTTCTGACGGCTCATTGCTGCCTGACCCACCGCTATCGCGAGCAAGCTTGCACCCACACCGGATTGTACTGTTGGTCGAGTTTTGCGATCACCGCTGAACCCTGTGGGAGCGAGCCTGCTCGCGAAGGCGTCGGCATATTCAGCTCTGATGTAAGCAGACCCACCGCTATCGCGAGCAGGCTCGCTCCCACATTGGATAGGTGGCGACCTTAGAGCTGGTTGATCGGAATCTTCAGGTAGGTCACACCATTGTCTTCAGGCGGGGGCAGGTGGCCGGCGCGCACATTCACCTGGATCGCCGGCAGTAACAGCGTCGGCATGCCCAGCGTCTTGTCGCGCTGGGTACGCATGGCCACGAACGCGGCTTCATCGATCCCATCGCGGACATGAATATTGTGCTGGCGCTGCTCACCCACGGTACTCATGCATTGAGGCTCGCGCTCCTGCGGCGGATAGTCATGACAGACATACAGCCGCACCCCGGCCGGGAAGGCCAGCAGCTTGCGGATCGAAGCGTAGAGCTGATGGGCATTGCCGCCAGGGAAGTCGCAACGGGCCGTACCTACGTCGGGCATGAACAGCGTGTCGCCCACCAGGATCACGTCGCCATCGATCAGGTAGGCCATGTCCGCCGGGGTGTGGCCAGGCACGTGCAGGGCGGTGGCCTTGAGATTGCCGATCAGGAAGGACTCGTCGGCCGCGAACAGGTGGTCGAATTGCGAACCGTCGACGGCGAATTGCGGCTCCAGGTTGAACAGGGCCTTGAACACGTTCTGCACCTGGCCGATGGACTCGCCAATGGCAATCTTGCCGCCCAGTTCCCGACGCAGATACGGCGCGGCGGACAGGTGATCGGCGTGGGCGTGGGTTTCCAACAGCCATTGCACCGTCAACTGATGTTCGCGCACAAACGCGATTACCCGATCCGCCTGCACGGTGCCGCTACGGCCCGAAGCCGGGTCGTAGTCCAGCACCGGATCGACCACCGCGCAGTGCCCGCCATCCTGTTCATACACGACGTGGGTATAGGTCTTGGAGGCAAGGTCGAGAAAACTTTGGATCTGCGCGGGCATGACAGCGAACCTATGCGGGAAGAACTCATGAGGGGGCTGGTACGCCCGAGGCGTCGGACCGGCCCAGCGGAAGCAAGCTCCCTCGCCACAAGGGATCGTGTGCCACCTAGAGCTCTCGGCACTGCATCGAAAACCCCAGCGCCACCGACTGCCCTTGCTCCAGCAATCGCAACCCCGGCCGTCCCGGCAGGTGATGGGCATTGACCGGATGGCTGACCGGTTCAATGCAGAAGAAATCCAAGCCGACGGGGCAGTACAACAGAAAGTATGGGCTACCGCTGGCGCGGCAGTCCAGTTCATACCCCAGGTCCGGTTGCTGGATCAGGCAATCGCCGTCCCAGCCACCGAAGCCATTGTCCACCAGCGTATCGGGCAGCGCTCGTGTCTCCTGGAAATCCCACTCGGCCGGAATCGCACTCAGCTCCGTTGGCAGCTTGCTGGCGTCGCATTTCCAGACCTCGCTCGCTCGGGTTTGCAGGCGGGTGCGGGCGGTGCGCGGAAAATACGGATGCAAACCCAGCCCATGCCACGCGGGCTGTTTTGCCGTGTGGGTGACGAACATTGCGATTTGCAATTGGCCGCCGCTCAGCCGGATTCGCAGGCTGGCGCAGTAGGCGAATGGATACTGGCTGTCGAGTTGCAGTGAGACTTCCTGATCACTTTCTTCGGTCACTTTCCAGGGCTGTTGCCAGGCGCTGCCATGGATCGGAAATGGGTCGTTGGGGCTGTTGGCGTCCAGGGCCAGCCAGCCGCCGGGGCAATCGAAACCACCTTGGGCGATTCGGTTCGACCACGGGATCAACGGGAAGCAGCCGAGTTTGCCCGGCAGGCCGTTTTCCAGCGCTTGCGGCGCGGGCGGGCGTAGCAGGGGAGCACCGGTGCTGCGCAGGGTCCATTCAACGAGACTGGCGCCCAGGTGCGGGGCCAGGGTAAGGCGGGTGAGTTCGTCTTCGAGGTGGAGAAGGGGCTGGGTCATTGTGGCCTTGTTCTGCAAGGTTGAAAGCCGTTGTGGCGAGGGGATTTATCCCCGCTGGGCTGCGCAGCAGCCCCAAAACCAGCAACCTCGATCTGTCTGATGTACCGAGATCGGGACCTTTAGGGCTGCTGCGCAGCCCAGCGGGGATAAATCCCCTCGCCACAAGGGACCTATCGTTTTCTGTTACAACACCAAATGCGGCAACCACAGCGAAATGGCAGGCACGTAGGTCACCAGCAGCAGCACCAGGAACAGCATGGCGTAGAACGGCAGCAGGGCCTTGACCGTGCTTTCGATGCTGACCTTGCCGATGGCGGAACCGACGAACAACACCGCGCCCACCGGTGGCGTGATCAGGCCGATACCCAGGTTCACCAGCATGATCATGCCGAACTGCACCGGGTCCACGCCGATGCCGACGATCACTGGCATCAGGATCGGTGTCAGGATCAGGATCAGCGGCGCCATGTCCATCACAGTGCCGAGAACCAGCAACATCACGTTGATGCACATCAGGATCACGTAGCGGTTGTCCGACAGGGTCAGGAACGCGGTGGTGATCTTCGCTGGGATTTCCATCAACGTCATGATGTAGCCGAAGCTGGCGGCGAAGCCGATCAGGATCATCACGATGGAGATGGTGCGCACCGTGCGGTGCATCAGTTTCGGCAACTCGCTCCACTTGTAGTCGCGGTAGATGCACATGGTCACGAAGAACGCCCACACCACGGCGATGGCGGCCGATTCGGTGGCGGTGAACACGCCCGAGAGAATACCGCCCAGGATGATGAACAGCGTCATCATGCCCCACATGGCTTCCTTGCAGATCTTCAGCGCTTCTTTGAGCGGAATCACTTCGCCCTTGGGGTAATTGCGCTTTTTCGCGAAAACCAGGCACAGCGCCATCAGGCAGAGGTTCATCATGATGCCGGGAACAATGCCGGCCATGAACAGCGAACCGATGGAGACGGTGCCGCCAGCGGCAAGGGAGTACAGCACCGCGTTATGGCTTGGCGGTGTCAGCAGCGCCTGTACCGAACCGCTGACAGTGACGGCCGTAGCGAACTCGCGCGGATAACCACGGCGTTCCATTTCCGGGATCAGCACCGAACCGACCGAGGCAGTGTCGGCCACCGAGGAACCGGAGATCGCGCCAAAGAAACTCGAGGCCACGAGGTTGACCAGGGACAAGCCACCGCGCACGAAACCGACCAGCACGCTGGCGAAGGCCACCAAGCGGCGGGACATGCCACCCTCAGCCATGATCGCGCCGGCCAGGACGAAGAACGGAATGGCCAACAGCGAGAATTTATTCACCCCGCCCGCGACCTGGATCATCATGGCTTGGAACGGGATATCGATCCACCACGCCCCGATCAGGGCAGCAGCGCCCAAGGCGTAGGCGACCGGCATGCCGACCAGGATCAACAACAAAAAACTGCCCAGCAGAATCAGAGCGTCCATTAAGCGGCACCTTCGTTTTCTTCAACCAGGTCGAACTGCACGACCCGACGCTGGCTTTGATCACCCAGCAAGAGTTTTTCCAGGACAAAAATCAGGGTCAGGAAGCCACCGACCGGGATCGGCATATACGTGATGCCGACGCGCAGGGTAGGAATGGCGCTCATGAATTGATTCCAGGTGGTCATGCACAGCTTGGTGCCCCAGATGGTCATGAAAATGCAAACGGCTGCCATCAACAGCTGGGAGAAAATCGATGCTGCGTTTTTCAAGTGAGGGGGTAGGCGGCTGGTGACCATGTCCACGGCCATGTGCGAGCCGGAGCGGTAACTGGCGGCGGCACCGATGAAAGTGAACACGATCATCAGCAAAATGGCGGTGGGTTCCGGCCAGCTCGAGCCTGAGCCCAGCACGTAGCGGGCGAATACCCCCCATGGAATCATCAGGGCAACTGCCAGGACGGAAAGGCCGGCGACCCAGATGCAAGTCATGTAAATCGTGTCGTTGATACGCAGCAGCAAATTCTTCATCGGGTTCCACCGTAACCGGGCGCGCCTTTTTAACCGCAGGCGCGCCCAGCCGTTTCATGAGTACAGATTGAGAGGCTTTACTGGACAGCTTCGATGCGCTTGATCAGATCGGCGTACGGAGCACCGTATTTGGCCCGGATCGGTGCGGTGGCGTCGTAGAAGGGCTTTGTGTCGACCTTGATGAACTCGACGCCGGCAGCCTTGAGTTTTTCTTCACTTTTGGCGGATTTTTCATCCCACAGTTTGCGCTCTTCAGCTTGGGCAGCCTTGGCGGCCGTTTTCACCATCTCTTGCTGCTCTGGCGTGAGCTTGTTCCAAGTGATTTTCGACATCACGATCGGCTCGGGCAGGATCAGGTGATTGGTCAAGCTGTAGAACTTGGCGTTCTGGTAGTGGTTGTGCTCAAGCATGGTCGGCGGGTTGTTTTCCGCGCCGTCAATCACGCCGGTCTGCAATGCACTGAAGATCTCGCCAGTGTCCATGGCGATACCGTTGGCACCCATGGCGTTGAAGGTTTCGATGAACATCGGATTGCCCATTACCCGAATCTTCATGCCTTTGAGGTCTTCGATCGTTCGCACCGGTTTCTTGGTGTAAAGGTTGCGCGTGCCGCCATCCATCCAGGCGAGGGCCACCAGGCCGAACTCGGAGTTGGTGATGCGGTCGAGGATCGCATCGCCGACTTCACCGTCGATCACGGCGCGCATGTGGGCCTGGTCGCGGAAGATGAACGGCATGTTGAAGACGTTCACGTCCGGCACCACAGGGCCGACGATGCCCAGGCTGACGCGAGACATCTGGATCGCGCCGGCTTGCATCTGCTCGATGACTTCTTTCTCAGAGCCCAGTACGCCACCCGGGAAGTACTTGAACTTCAGTTCGCCCTTGCTCTCTTTTTCCAGGGTTTTACCCATGGACTCTTCGGCAACCACGGTTGGGTAGCCCTTGGGGTGGATGTCGGCGATCTTGATGTCGAGGGCGTTTGCCGCCTGGGCCAGGAAGGCCAGGGGCAGGGCGGCGATCAGAAGCGTGCGTTTGAAATTCATGGTCAATCTCCAGTGTTGTTGTTTTTATGTCTATCGATGTGAAGCGGCAAAGCAGATCAGTTCGCGGAGCGTTTCCGTCCTCCGAAAGCAGGTTCGGCCAGGCCCTTGACGCCGGGGTTCAGGGCGAACACGCCGCCGGCGAGGGATTGCGGGTCGTTGTCGTCACCCGGTCGAATCGAGGTCACGAAAAGGGTGTCCAGTTGGCTACCGCCAAAGGCGCACATGGTCGGTTTTTTCACCGGCACTTCCAGTGAACGATCGAGACGCCCGTCCGGGGTGAAGCGGTGAATCAGCCCAGCGTCGTTGGCGCAGATCCAATAGCAGCCATCGGCGTCGACTGCCGCGCCATCCGGGCGGCCGGCCAGGGGCATCATGTCGACGAACAAGCGGCGGTTGGACGGGGTGCCGCTGTCGATGTCGTAGTCGAAAGCCCAGATCTGCTGGATCAGCGGGTGTGAATCGGAGAGGTACATCGTCCGGCCGTCGGGGCTGAAACCCAGGCCGTTGGGCACGATGAACCCGCTCAGTTGCGCCTCCACCGGGCTGCGTTGCCCGGCGCCATAACGGTACATCCGGCCTTCGTCGGCGTTGGCGCCCATGTTCAGCACCATGCTCCCGGCCCAGAACCGGCCCTGGCGGTCGCAACGGCCATCGTTGAGGCGCATGTCGGTGCGGCTGTGTTCGACGCTTACACAGAGTTCGCTGTCCAGGCTGCCGTCGTCATGGGGGTGCAGGCGGAAGAAGCCGCTTTCCATGCCAGCGACCCATCCGCCGTCCTGATGGCGGGCGATGCAGGCGAGCATTTCGGGCGCTTCCCAGCCTTGGACTTTTCCGCTGCTGGCATTCCAGCGTTGCAGGCCACCGTTGGGGATGTTCACCCAGTACAGCGAGTTTTCCTCGGGGACCCACACCGGGCTCTCCCCGACGGCATTGCGTGCGTCGACAATCAATTCGGCTTGCATGGTGATTCCTTGGTTCGTGTGTATCCCATGAACGACAGGCGAATCAGTTGTCGAACGGGCCGGCAGCCACGAAGGCGCCACCCTGGTAAACCATGGCCGGGTCATCGGCGGCCGGCATTGGCTGCGCTTCGACCTTGGCGCGGAAAATTTCCGACGTGTCCTTGGGCTGGTAGCCCAGGTGTGCGGCGTGACTGTTGTCCCACCAGACGTCGCGGTTGGCGGACACGCCATAGACGATGGAGTGGTCGACTTTTGGGGTGTAGAGCGAGCATTCGATCAGTTGGGTGAGGTCGTCGAAACTCAGCCAAGTGCTCATCATCCGGCGGTTCTGCGGTTCCGGGAACGACGAGCCGATGCGGATGCTCACGGTCTCGATGCCGTAGCGATCGAAGTAGAAATTGGCGACGTCTTCACCGTAGGACTTGGACAGGCCGTAGTAGCCATCCGGGCGGCGAGGGCAGAGGGCGTCGAGGGTTTCGTCTTGCTTGTAGAAGCCAATGACGTGGTTGGAACTGGCGAAGATCACGCGTTTGACACCGTGCTTGCGCGCAGCTTCATAAATGTGGAACACGCCGCTGATGTTGGCGCCGAGGATCTCCTCGAACGGACGCTCCACCGAGACACCACCGAAATGCAGGATGGCATCGACGCCTTCCACCAACTGGTGCACGGCCTGTTTATCCGACAGGTCGCATGGCACCACTTCCTCGCTTTCGTCGATGGCCGGGGCCATGTTGGCGATGTCCGACAGGCGAATGTGACGGGCATAAGGCTTGAGGCGTTCGCGCAAGACTTTGCCAAGGCCGCCAGCGGCGCCGGTCAATAGCAGGCGATTGAAGGGGTGGCGAATCTGTGTCGTGGTCATGGCATTACCTGAGCAAACAGTGAGAGGTACAGTTGTTATAAGTTGTCGTACGACCGAGAGGGAATATCCTTATCCTTCCGCTACCTTGTCAACGTTTGATCGACGAACCGCTCTGGATCGGCGTCCTTGCCGCAGACTGCCATGGGATGCGCCCATGGCAATATCCCGTGTTACAGCAGCGAGATCGGGTAGTTGAAGATGATTCGGTTTTCGTCGAATTCGTTGGTGCTGAAGTCACGACGAAGCGACGAGTTACGCCATTTCACGTTGAGGCTCTTCAGCACGCCGCTCTGCACGGTGTAGGCCAGTTCACTTTCGCGGCCCCATTCCTTGCCGTCGTCGACGGTGGCGGTGTGCACGTTGTCACCGCTGATATAGCGGTTCATCAGGGTCAGGCCCGGCACGCCGACGGCGGCGAAGTTGAAGTCGTGGCGCACTTGCCAGGATTTTTCCTTGGCGTTGTCGTAGCTGGAGTTGTAGCTGTCGTTCGCCAGGGTGCCGCCACTGGTGCCGTTGACGCGCATCCAGCCGTCATCGCCGCCGACTTTTTGCAGGCCGACATAGAAGGTGTTGCCGCCGTATTTGGCCGAGAGCATGGCGAACGCGGTTTTGTTGTCCAGGTCGCCGGCTAACGCGCTGCCGTTTTCCTTACCGGTGAAGTAGCCAAGGTTGGCGCCCAGGGTCCAGTCGCCCATGGGTTGGCTGTGGGTCAGGTTGAAATATTGCTGTTGGTAGATGTCGGACAGTTCCGCGTACCAGACGCCGACCTGGGTGCGTTTTTCGTTGAAGGCGTATTCGCCGCCACCAAAGTTGAAGCGGTCGGAGGTGAACGCGCCGCGGCCGTTCATCGACATGTCTTCCATGCTCGCGTCGTTGCGCGGGCTGTTGCCTCGGAACTGGCCGCCGTAGAGGCTCAGGCCGTTGATTTCGGTCGAGGTCACCTGGCCGCCACGGAAGGTCTGGGGCAGGGAACGACCGTCGTCGGAACGCAGGATCGGCAGCACCGGCATCCATTCGCCGACCTTCAGTTCAGTCTTCGAGACCTTGGCCTTGAGGGCCACGCCCAGGCGACCGTAATCGTCGGCCGGGCGACCGTCGTCATGAATCGGTAGCAAGGACGTGTTCGCAGTGCCACGGCCGCCGTCGAGCTTGACCGAATACATCCCCAGCACGTCCACGCCGAAACCGACCGTGCCTTGGGTGAAACCGGACTTGGCGTCGAGGATGAAGCTTTGGGTCCACTCTTCAGCCTTGCCTTGGGCATTGTTCGGGTTGGTGAAGTTGCGGTTGATGTAGAAGTTGCGCAGGTTCAACGTGGCCTTGGCGTCATCGACGAAGCCTTCGGCGCTGGCGGTCATGGGCAGAAACGCGGCAAGGCTGCTGCAACCGAGCAGGACCAGGGCGGGGCTGGTGTTGAGAAGGGTACGGCGGTTTGGGCGGAGGTTGGGCGAAAAACGGACACGTGTGCTCACTATGGCGCTCCCTACTGTTTTTTGTTGTTTTTGTTTGTCATACGTCGTCGTACAACATGGACGGGATTATTTGGAAGCGGCTGCTCGTTGTCAACTGGCCATTATCGGAATTATCCAACTGGGGTGTGCTTCAAAATGAGGCAGTGCAATGGCTGTCGCTGGCGCAGGCCAGGATCGAAAGCGGTGGCACCGGGTGGATACGGGATTTGAGAATAGCGGTGAGGGCGCTTGGTTGTGCGATGACCGGTCTAAGACATTAGTCGAATGTAGGCGACCGGAAGGCTGAAGCGGGCTCTTTGTGGCGAGGGGATTTATCCCCGCTGGGCTGCGAAGCAGCCCCAATGACTGTCGCTGCGGTGTGTCAGTTGATTACAACCAGCGTTCTTAGGGCTGCTTCGCAGCCCAACGGGGATAAATCCCCTCGCCACAAGGGTTGGGTTGTCCACCTGTTTCCAATCCAGACAGGCCTGTGTTTATCCAGATGTAGGATGGTTCGGGATTGGGCTACGTTGTCTTGCGCCGTTGCCTACAACTGCGCCAGAATCCGCCGGCTTGTGCGCCTTGGGCCAGGGTTTTATCGTTTCCGGGTCGCTGATTGAATCAGCGATCGGGTTTGGTAGCCCGGCTTTTGACTTGTCGCATAGCCCTCGTCATACAGTCCATTTCGGAACTGTTTTATGGCGGTCATGCGCAGGGCGTCTTCGGACGCGCCGGTTCTCCAAGTCACCGGTCTACCAACCCGCGTATGGCCGCCACCCTTCGTTTGGTAGCGAGAGTGATGGCTCCATTTTTCGATTTGGAGATTCATCTATGTTCAAAGTAACCCCCAACCCACCGGATACAGATCCATCCAACTCAAAAGCGTTCGACGAAGCCGCCGACCGCATCCTCGACGCCTACCTCAAGCCCAAACCCAAACCCAGCAACCCCGAAGCCGATCCCGGCCAACTGTTCACCGTCGTCAAAGGCGTCGACACCGAAACCCTGCTGGCCAACCTCAGCGAAAACCTGGCCTCAGCCAGTGCCATGGTCAACGACCTGGCGTTCGATCTGGAAGGCTCGAGGCGCCACATTGCCCTGGGTATCCAGCAACTGATCGAACTGAGCGCAATGCTGGCGAACCGCGCGCTGGATAACGTCGAACCCCGCCAGTCGACATAACGCAAAACCCGCTTTTGTGGCGAGGGAGCTTGCTCCCGCTGGGCTGCGCCTGTAGGAGCTGTCGAGTGCAACGAGGCTGCGATCTTTCACCAGACACTTGAATCTCAAACGAGAGATCAAGATCAAAAGATCGCAGGCTTCGCCAGCTCCTACAGAACCGAGCGGGAGCAAGCTCCCTCGCCACAAAAGCTTTCCCACAAGCGGCATCGGTGTTTTCAGTGGTGGGTGAATGCTAGTCTTGACCAACGCTGTTGCCAGGGAGCCCTCATGGGCAATCACAAGATCGAGATTCGTCGCAGTAACGTCGAGAAAATCCTGTTGGCCGCCGAGAAGGTCTTCGCCGAGAAAGGTTTCGGCAGCACCGCCATGGCCGACATCGCCGCCGAAGTGCAGTTGCCGCGCTCCAACTTGCATTACTACTTCAGCACCAAGAGCGAGCTGTACAGCGCCGTGCTGTTCGACCTGCTGGAAGTCTGGAAACAGGACGCCTTGTGCTTCGAGATGTTCGACGACCCGCGGGTGGTGCTCAGCAGTTACATTCGCGCCAAGATGAATCACTCCCGCAGCCGGCCCTACGGCTCTAAAGTCTGGGCCAACGAAATCATCCACGGTGCCCCGACCCTGGGCGAGGCGCTGGACGCCAGCCTCTATGACTGGGCCAAGATGAAGGAAGCGAAAATCCGCCAATGGGTGGAGGACAAACGCATCCTGCCGGTGGAGCCTTCAAGCCTGCTCTACATGATCTGGGCCTCGACCCAGCACTACGCCGACTTCGACCACCAGATCAATATTCTCAATGACCATCAAGCGCTGTCGGACATGCAGTTCGAGCGGGCGGTGCAGACGGTGACCAGTGTGATATTGCGGGGGATTGGGTTGGAGCCTTGAGGCTTTTTGCTTGGGGTTGATGGCCTCATCGCGAGCAAGCTCGCTCCCACAGGGATCGGTGATGAACACAAAATTCGTATTCACCACAAACCCAATGTGGGAGCGAGCTTGCTCGCGATGGCGCCAGTCCAGGCACCGCAGTCCTCAAGCCGTTACATGGTAGGGATTCCTCGGATCATGATTCCAATCCAAAAACGGCTTGCCGGTGTCCACCGTCACCATCTCGATGCAGTCCTGCACCGGGCAGGTGATCTGGCACAGGTTGCAACCCACGCATTCTTCATCGATCACCTCATACACATGGGTGCCGTCCGCCTGCTTGAGGCTGGCGATGGCCTGGTGTGAGGTGTCTTCGCAGGCGATGTGGCAGCGCCCGCAGCCGATGCAGGCCTCCTGGTCGATCTTGGCGATAACCTGGTAATTAATGTCCAGGTACTTCCAGTCGGTAGTGTTGCCCACCGCGCGACCGGAGAATGCCTGCAGGTTGGCGTGGCCCTGGCTGTCCATCCAACGTGACAGGCCGTCCTTCATCTCTTCGACGATGCGAAACCCATGCAGCATCGCCGCCGTGCAGACCTGCACCGCGCCGCTGCCCAGGGCGATGAATTCGGCGGCGTCGCGCCAGCTGCCGATACCGCCGATACCACAGATGGGCAAACCCTGGGTCTGCGGGTCGCGGGCGATTTCGGCGACCATGTTCAACGCGATCGGCTTGACCGCCGAACCACAATAACCGCCATGGGTACTCTGGCTGCCGACGCTGGGCAGGGCGACCATGCGGTCCAGGTCGACGCTGGTGATGGAGTTGATGGTGTTGATCAACGACACCGCATCCGCACCGCCGCGATGGGCCGCGCGGGCGGCGACGCGGATGTCGGTGATGTTCGGCGTGAGTTTGACGATCACCGGCAGCGAGCAATAGGTCTTGCACCAGCGGGTCACTTGCTCGACATACTCCGGCACCTGGCCAACCGCCGCGCCCATGCCCCGTTCCGGCATGCCGTGGGGACAACCGAAGTTCAACTCGATGCCGTCGGCGCCGGTGGCTTCCACCAGGGGCAGGATGTTCTTCCAGGATTCTTCGACGCAGGGCACCATCAACGACACGATCAGCGCCCGGTCCGGCCAGTCCTTTTTCACCTGGGTGATTTCCCGCAAGTTGATCTCCAGGGAACGGTCGGTGATCAGCTCGATGTTGTTGATGCCCAGCACTTCGCGATTGGCGCCGTAGTGGGCCGAATACCGCGACGACACATTTACTGCCGCCGGGTCCTCACCGAGGGTTTTCCAGACCACGCCACCCCAACCGGCCTCGAAGGCGCGGACGACGTTATAGGCCTTGTCGGTGGGCGGCGCGGAGGCCAGCCAGAACGGGTTGGGGGCTTTGATGCCAGCGAAGACAATCGATAGATCGGCCATTTACGCAGCCTCCACGTTGAGCATCAGTTGAGCGTTGATCGCCTCGGCGGCGAGCTTCCCGTGCTGCACGGCCTGCACGGTGAGGTCTTGGTCGAGGCTGGTGCAATCGCCGCCGGCGTAGACCCCGGGGACGCTGGTGCGCAGGTGTTCGTCCACCAGGATTCGTCCGTCCTGGCGCTTGAGTTCCCGGGCCAGCGGGTCCACCAGTGCGTTGTCATCGAAGGCTTGGCCGATGGCTTTGAAAATGGCGTCGGCGGGCAGATCGAAGGTTTCGGCGTCGATGACCAGTCGGCCGTTTTCCATATGGGTACGGGAAAAGCGCATGCCGCGCACGTTTCCGGCGTCATCGAGCAACACTTGTTGCGGTTGGGCCCAGGTCAGCAGGCGCACCTGGTTGGCCTTGGCGATGTCTTGCTCATGCAAGGTCGCGCCCATGTCTTCCAGGCCGCGCCGGTAGACCAGGTTGACGTCCCGTGCGCCAAGGCGAGCCATTTGCACGGCCATGTCGATGGCGGTGTTGCCGGCACCGAGGACGATGCAACGATCCGCCAGCGGCAATTGGCTGAGGTCGTCGGCCTGGCGCAGTTCGCGGATGTACTCGGTGGCAGCCAGCAGCCCTGGTGCCTGTTCGTCGCTCAGGCCCAGTTGTTTGCTGGCGGCCAAGCCGAGGCCGAGGAACACCGCGTCGAATTGCTGATGCAAGTCGCTCAGGCTCAGGTTTTCGCCGAGTTTCTGTCCATGGCGGATTTCGATGCCATCGATCTCCAGCAGGAAATCCAGCTCCCGTTGGGCGTAATCGTCCACCAGTTTGTATTTGGCGATCCCGTATTCATTGAGGCCGCCGGCCTTGTCCCGGGCTTCGAAAATCACCACGTCATGGCCGTGCATGGCGCTGCGATGGGCGCATGACAACCCCGCGGGCCCGGCCCCGACCACGGCGATGCGCTTGCCAGTGGCCGCGGCCCGTTGGAACGGGTGCGCACTGAAGTGGGCGTTGTCCACCGCGTAGCGTTGCAGCGAGCCGATCAACACCGGTGCGCATTCATGGACGTTGTTGCGCACGCAGGCTTGCTGGCACAGCACCTCCGTAGGGCAGACCCGGGCGCAACTGCCGCCGAGGATATTGGCCGAGAGAATCGTCTGCGCCGCGCCTTGGACGTTGTCCTGATGGATGTTGCGAATGAATGAAGGAATATCGATCTCGCTCGGACAGGCGTTCACGCAGGGGGCGTCGTAGCAATACAGGCAGCGGGACGCTTCCAGGTGGGCCTGGCGCGCATTGAGTGGCGGCGCCAGGTCGCTGAAGCGGGCGGCGAGGGTGGCCGGGTCTTCCTGGGAATGGGGGAGATGACTCAAGGGCTGGATCATGGAATGGGCCTCACGGTGTTTGAGGTGCTGCCTCTGGTGGGCAGTGGTTTTTTCGGTGTCTGGACTGACGCCTTCGCGAGCAGGCTCGCTCCCACACTGGATCTTGGGTGGGCGCGAAATGGGTGTGCACTGCGGATCCTGTGGGAGCGAGCCTGCTCGCGAAGGCCGAAGGCCTCGATTTCAGCGTTTCACGGCACTTGGCTTATTCAACTCCGCCCGCTTGCTCAGCAAATCGAACACCGCCGGATACGCCGGCCGTTCGATGTAGCGCCCCGCGCCGCGTTCGGCCCGCAGGTCGCCGTCGGCCCACACCAGCCGACCCTGGCTGATGGTGTGGCTGGGTACGCCGCGTACGGTCTTGCCTTCGAAGATGTTGAAATCCACTTGCTGGTGGTGGGTCTTGGCGGAAATCGTGCGACTGCCCTGGGGATCCCAGAGCACCAGGTCCGCATCGGCGCCGACACGGATCGCCCCCTTGCGTGGGTAGAGGTTGAAGATCTTCGCGGTGTTGGTGGAGGTCAGGGCGACGAAGTCCTGCATCGACAATTTGCCGCTGTTGACCCCCTCGTCCCAAAGCACCGCCATGCGGTCTTCGATCCCGGCGGTGCCGTTGGGAATCTTGCTGAAGTCATCACGCCCGGCGGCTTTTTGTTCGGCACAGAAACAGCAGTGGTCGGTGGCGGTGGTGTGCAGGTTGCCGGACTGCAAGCCGTGCCAGAGCGCCTCTTGATGCCCGCGCGGGCGGAAGGGCGGGCTCATCACGTAGCCGGCGGCGGTCTGCCAGTCCGGGTCGCGATAGACGCTGTCGTCCAGCAGCAGGTGCCCGGCGAGGACTTCACCGTAGACCGGTTGGCCCTTGCTGCGGGCGTAAGTGATTTCGTCCAGTGCTTCCTTGGTGGACACATGCACCAGGTACAGCGGCGTGCCCAGGGTTTCGGCGATGCGGATGGCGCGGCTCGCGGCTTCGCCTTCCACTTGCGACGGCCGCGACAGCGGATGGGCTTCGGGCCCGGTGATGCCCTGGGCCAGCAACTTGCGTTGCAGGTGATAGACCAGTTCGCCGTTCTCGGCGTGCACGGTGGGCACCGCGCCCAGTTCCAGGCAGCGCTCGAAGCTTGCGACCAGGGTGTCGTCGGCGGCCATGATCGCATTCTTGTAGGCCATGAAATGCTTGAAGCTGTTCACCCCGTGATGGCTGACCAGCTCGGCCATTTCCTCGCGGACCTGCTCGCTCCACCAAGTGATCGCCACATGGAAGCCGTAGTCGCTGGCGCTTTTTTCGGCCCAACCGCGCCATTGATGAAAAGCTTCCATCAGTGACTGCTGGGGGTTGGGAATCACGAAGTCGATGATCGACGTGGTGCCCCCGGCGAGGCCCGCCGCCGTGCCGCTGAAGAAGTCTTCACTGGCGACCGTGCCCATGAACGGCAACTGCATATGGGTATGGGGATCGATGCCGCCGGGCATCAGGTATTGACCGCTGCCATCGAGCACTTCGGCAGCGGCCGGAACATCCAGGTTTTGACCAATGGCCTGGATCACGCCGTCGGCGCAAAACACATCGGCGCGATAACTTTCATCATGGGTAATAACGGTGGCGCCACGGATCAACAGAGACATTCCGAGTTCCTCGCAGGCATGACCGACTGTTGCCGGTTCTTTATGTTTTATCCATCACGGTAGGTCAAGTCGTGCCTGTTTACATTCTTGTCACGACTGTCAGGATTAGACGCTAGCTGGAGTTATTGAAATGAGCAAGATTATTTTTATAAGCTTATTCGTTCATTAACTTATTGAAAATTAACGGTTAATTCATAAGTTCACCAAAATGGTGAGCCTGCTCACCATTTTGACGCACTTGACAGGATCGTTATTTGAGCGAGATTTGTCATGGTAAATCAGCGGCTTGAAAGCGCTGGAAGTGCGGTCCAGACACCTCGCGTTGATTCGGGGTGCACCACTTTGAATCTCCCACTCGACAGGGCGTGAAGGTCATCTAGCCTCAAGGTTGGTAAGTCGGGAGTAAAACAAGGCAATAACGTGGCTTTAAAGCGTTAAATATCAAAAGGTTGAAAGGATTATATCGATCGTCCGGTCAGCTCGGCGCGTTATCCGGCACGGTTATTGAGTGCCGTCGTGGCCTGGCGGGGTGGTGGATAGCACGCGTGCAAGTACTCCGGCCATCGCCAGTCGATGAGCAAAAATAATGAAAACAGTGGAGCGGACATGACCAGATCAACAGTGACCGAGCGCGACGGGTTATTCGAGCTTGAAGCCGGCAGCGACGTCCTCGACAGCCCCCGTTATAACCACGACATCGCGCCGACCAAGGTGCACGAGCGAACCTGGAACAAATGGCACATCACCGCACTGTGGGTGGGCATGGCGATCTGCGTGCCGACCTACACCCTCGGCGGCGTGCTCACCGCCTATTTCGGCTTGACGGTGGGCGAGGCGCTGCTGGCGATCCTGTTCGCCAACATCATTGTGCTGATCCCCCTGACTCTGAACGCCTTCGCCGGGACCAAGTACGGCATTCCGTTTCCGGTGCTGTTGCGCTCGTCCTTCGGCGTGATTGGCTCCAACGTGCCGTGCCTGATCCGCGCCTTGGTGGCGTGCGGTTGGTTCGGCATCCAGACGATGTTCGGCGGGTTGGCGATCCACTTGTTTCTCGGATCGGTGTTCGAAGGCTGGAAAAGTCTGGGCGGGACCGGCGAAGTGATCGGCTTCATGGTGTTCTGGGTCATCAACCTGTGGGTGGTGTTGCGCGGGGCCGAGTCGATCAAGTGGCTGGAAACGCTGTCTGCACCGCTGCTGGTACTGGTGGGGGCGGGGCTGTTGGTGTGGGCGTTGCCCAATGTCTCGTTGACCGAACTGATGGCGGTCCCGGCCAAGCGGCCTGAAGGCGCCGAGGTGACGAGCTATTTTCTTGCCGGGCTGACGGCCATGGTCGGTTTCTGGGCGACCCTGTCGCTGAACATTCCGGACTTCAGCCGTTACGCCAAGAGCCAGAAAGACCAGATCGTCGGGCAGATTATCGGCTTGCCGTTGACCATGTTCCTGTTCGCCTCCCTCGGCGTGGTCATGACTGCCGCCTCGGAAAAACTGGTGGGGGTGACCGTCTCCGACCCGGTGACCTTGATCGGGCACATCCAGAGCCCGGTGTGGGTGGCGTTGGCCATGGTGCTGATCATCGTCGCCACGCTGTCGACCAACACCGCCGCCAATATCGTCTCGCCCACCAACGACTTCCAGAACCTGGCGCCGAAACTGATCGGCCGCACCAAGGCGGTGATGCTCACTGGATTGGTGGGGCTGGCACTGATGGCCCATGAGCTGCTGAAGAAGCTCGGCCTGATCGTCTCCGAGGTCAGCCTCGAGTCGGTCTATTCCAATTGGTTGCTGGGCTATTCGAGCCTGCTGGGACCGATTGCCGGGATCATGGTGGTGGATTATTTCCTGATCAAGAAACAGCAACTGGACCTGGCCGGGTTGTACCGCGACGACATTTACCCGGCCTGGAACTGGAACGGCTTCATCGCCTTTGGCGTGCCAGTGGTGTTGACGCTGCTGTCCCTGGGCAGCGACGCGTTCAGTTGGTTCTACAGCTATGGCTGGTTCACCGGCTCGGCGCTGGGTGGGGTGATTTATTACGGGTTGTGCAGTATGCGAGCGAGCCCGTCCGTCGCTAAAACAGCGGTGTGAAGGAGGGCTCATCGCGAGCAGGCTCGCTCCCACAGGGGATGTGCTGTGCATACAGATATGCATCCGCCCAAATCCAATGTGGGAGCGAGCCTGCTCGCGATAGCGGCCTCAAGTACACCAAAAAAATGCCTGAAAAAAT
This sequence comes from Pseudomonas sp. OA65, assembly GCF_017498305.1. Lineage (NCBI taxonomy): Bacteria > Pseudomonadati > Pseudomonadota > Gammaproteobacteria > Pseudomonadales > Pseudomonadaceae > Pseudomonas > Pseudomonas sp. OA65. Next base: position 21,393 of record NZ_JAGDEZ010000046.1, on the reverse strand, counting down.
GGAGATCCCCATGAACGCAGCCATCGACATCCTGCAATCCACCCATCAGCACATCAACCGCGACCGCCTGTGGCAATCGCTCATGGACTTGGCCCAGCTCGGCGCCACGGCCAAGGGCGGTGTGTGCCGGCTGGCCCTGACCGACCTCGACCGCCAGGCCCGTGACCTGTTCGTGCAATGGACCCAGGCGGCGGGCTGCACCGTCAGCATCGATGCGGTGGGCAATATCTTCGCCCGTCGCCCGGGGCGCAATCCGAACCTGCCACCGGTGATGACCGGCAGCCACATCGACACCCAACCCACCGGCGGCAAGTTCGATGGCTGTTTTGGCGTGCTGTCCGGGCTGGAAGTGCTGCGCACCCTCAATGACCTGAGCATTGAAACCGAAGCACCGCTGGAAGTGGTGGTCTGGACCAACGAAGAAGGCTCGCGCTTCGCCCCGTGCATGATGGGCTCCGGCGTGTTCGCCGAGAAATTCACCCTCGAAGAAACCCTCGCCAAGACCGACGCCGAAGGCATCAGCGTCGGCCAGGCGCTCAATGCCATCGGCTACGCCGGCCCGCGCAAGGTCAGCGGGCATCCGGTGGGGGCCTATTTCGAGGCGCACATCGAGCAGGGGCCGATCCTCGAGGATGAGGGCACGACCATCGGCGTGGTGATGGGTGCCCTGGGGCAGAAGTGGTTCGACCTGACCTTACGCGGCGTCGAGGCCCACGCCGGCCCGACCCCTATGCACCTGCGCAAGGATGCCCTGGTGGGCGCCTCAATCATCGTCGGCGCCGTCAACCGCGCCGCCCTCGGCCATCAACCCCATGCCTGTGGCACGGTCGGTTGCCTGCAGGCCTATCCGGGGTCGCGCAACGTCATTCCCGGCGAAGTGCGCATGACCTTGGATTTCCGTCACCTGGAACCGGCGCGCCTGGATTCGATGATCGCCGAGGTCAAGCAAGTGATCGAAGACACCTGCCGGCAACACGGCCTGACCTTTGATTTGAAACCCACCGCCGACTTCCCACCGTTGTATTTCGACAAGGGCTGCGTCGACGCCGTACGCGGCGCTGCCCAAGGGCTGGGGCTGTCCCACCTGGACATCGTCAGCGGTGCCGGCCACGACGCGATCTTCCTCGCCGAACTGGGCCCGGCCGGGATGATCTTCGTGCCCTGCGAAGGCGGCATCAGCCACAACGAAATCGAAAACGCCGCCCCGGACGACCTCGCCGCCGGTTGCGCGGTGCTGTTGCGAGCGATGCTGGCCGCCTCCCAGGCGATTGCCGAGGGCCGCATGGCGGCTTGAAGGGGCCGATGCACTATTGCAAAGCCATGTGGTCGTAACTTTCAGCGCATCCATGCTTGAAACCTACTGACCACATGGAGACCCAATGAATCAGCAAGTCCCGACCACCGATACCAACCGTCGTCAATTGCTGCAGATCATTGCCGGACTGTCCGACGGGGTGATGTTGATCGAGGTCGACCAGACCATTGCCTGGGCCAACGCCGCAGCGTTGGCCATGCACGGGGTCACCGACCTCGATGAGCTGGGCACCACGGCCCGGCAATACGCCCGGCGTTTTCAATTGCGTTATCGCAACAACCATCCGCTGAACGAAGACAATTACCCCATCGCCCGGGTGGCCCGTGGCGACGAGTTCAGCGATGTGCTGGTGGAGGTGACGCCCAAGGCCGATCCGGATCGCACCTGGGTGCATCGGATTCGCAGCATGGTTCTGGCCGATCGCAATGGTGAGCCGGAACTGCTGGTGCTGATCCTCAGCGATGCCACCGAATGGGCCAGCGCCGAGCAGCGTTTCGAAAAGACCTTCGGGGCCAATCCGGCGCCGGCGGTGATCTGTCGTCTCAGCGACCTGCGCTACATCAAGGTCAACCCAGGGTTCCTGGAGATGACCGGCTACAGCCGCGACCAGGTGATCGGGCGTTCGGTGTACGAACTGGATGTGCTCGAAGCCGCCGAGAAACGTGACTTGGCCATCGAACGCCTGGGGCAGGGCGCGACCATTCCGCAAATGCAGGCTGAGTTGAAATTGCCCGATGGCACCAGCAAGCAGGTGATCGTCGCCGGCCAGCCGCTGGACCTGCATGACGAAGACTGCATGCTGTTTTCCTTCATGGACATGGAGCCGCGCCGTAAGGCAGAAACGGCGTTGCGCCAGAGCGAGGAGCGCTTTGCCAAGTCGTTCCGCCTGTCCCCCGTGCCCACGTTGGTGTGCAGCGCCGAACAGCAGTTGCTGGAGATCAACGAAGCGTTCCTCCAGACCACCGGCTACGCCAGTGAAGAGCTGTTGGGTAAAACCGTGGAGGAAATCGGCTTCCTCGACAAGGCCGCCAGCCTCGCGCTGTTTGCCGGGCTGGAGAAGGCCGCCGCTGCTTCAAGTATCGACGTCAAGGTGCACAAGAAAGGCGGCGAACTCATCGACTGCGAGGTCGCTGCCGACACGGTGCTCATCGAGGACAAGCCCTGCTATCTGCTGGTGCTGATGAACATCACCGAACGCAAACGCTCGGAGTTGGAGCTGGTGGCGGCGATCGAGGAGGTGATGAAGGACGCGTCCTGGTTCAGTCGGACCCTGATTGAAAAACTGGCCAACGTGAAGAGCATCAATGCCCAGGTGCCCAGCGCATCCTTCACCGAGCTGACGGCCCGGGAGCGCGATGTGCTGGGGCTCATTTGTGAGGGGCTGGCCGACAAGGAAATCGCCGCACGCTTGAAGCTAGCGCCTAATACGGTGCGAAATCATGTGGCTACACTGTATTCGAAACTGGATGTCCATAGCCGCAGCGAGGCGATTGTCTGGGCTCGAGAGCGGGGTTTGTTCGCCAACGAATGGCGAATGAAGGCACCGTGATAGCCAGTGCAAATGCACCGGGCGTGCTGGTGCAAATTCAGGTTTTGCAAGGGGGGGCGGTTCCTTAGGCTGTGAGTGTGCGACATCTTCCGTGATGCCGCGTCCCCACGAAACACTCAAGGAATACGCCTCAATGTGCTATGAACGAACCCGATATGTGAGCGACAGGATGTCTATGCGGACCAGGAGGTCGGAGCTGTCTACCGTTCATTTGCGCCCCCGGGGCTGAGGTGCATCGTATGACCCATTTGGCCCCTTTACGTGTCCGCCTTGAAGAAAGTTTTACGCCCTTGGCCTGCGAATGCAGCCTCAATGGTGATGGCACCCTCACCGTGCGCCTGTATCACCGTGAAAGCGGCGAGGTGGACTTGGTGGTGAGCGGCATGAGTGTCGACAGCGTCCGGTCGGAAGAGAGCATCGCCAAGCTGATCGATGAGCTGCGCTATGAGCTGCAAAACACCCCGTTGCATCGCAGTGAGCCTTGATAACTAAGATCTGGCACACCACACTTTGTGGCGAGGGAGCTTGCTCCCGCTGGGTCGCGCAGCGGCCCCAATATCTGTCGGATGCACACGCCAGCCAAATCCTATCCATCGGTTTTGCGACTGCTTCGCAGCCGAGCGGGAGCAAGCTCCCTCGCCACAGGTGTTGCTCCAGCCCTATGTCTACAACAACGTCGCCCGGCAATCGAGCACCAGCCGCGCGCCGCCGTGTTCGCTGCTGCCCACTTCCAACGTGAACCCATGCAGATTGACGATCGCCGCGACGATCGACAGGCCCAGGCCGAATCCGCCGTGTTGGCTGCTGCCCTCGGCGCGGTAGAAGCGACGGAACACGGCCTTGCGTTCGGCCTCGGGGATGCCGGGGCCGGAGTCGAGCACTTCGATGCGCGTGCTGTCGCCCTGATCGACCCCGCGCAGGATCACGGTGCCCCCCGGTGGGGTGAACTTGATGGAGTTGCTCAACAGGTTCGACACGGCCTCGAACAGCAAGGCCCGGTCGCCGTTGAGCAGGGGCAGGGCGTCGGGCGCCTCCAGGATGAAGGTCAGTTCGCCTTCCTCGGCCAGGGGCAGGTAAAAATCGTGCAGTTCTTGCAACAGCTGCAACGGATCGAGGCGCACGAAGCCCGAGCGCCGCTGCTGGTCTTCCAGTTCGGAAATCCGCAACAAACCGCGAAACCGCGCCATCAGGGTGTCGGTCTCGGCGAGCACCTGGTCCATCTGCAAGGCCTCGGCGGAGCCGTCCGGTGCTTGCTGCTGGATGCGATAAAGTTGGGCGCGCAGACGCGTCAACGGGGTACGCAGGTCATGGGCGATGTTGTCGCATACACCCTTGACCTCGTTCATCAAGCGTTCGATGCGCTCGAGCATGGCATTGACGATCGCCGCCAGCATGTCCAGCTCATCGCGCCGGCTCGACAACGGCAGGCGATGGGTCAGGTCGCCGGCGACGATGGCTTCGGCGCTGGCCTGCAACTGGCGAATCCGTCGTAGCGGTCGACGGCGTAACAGGTGCCAACCCGCGATGCCCGGCAGGATCGTCAGCGATACCCCCCAGAACAACGCGTGCAAGATGATCCGCGTTACGGCGAACAACGAGCCGTTGTCCCGGGCCAGGACCAGCCAGCGACCGTCCTGGGTCCGGGTCGCCACCGCGTCGCAGCTGTCGGAAGGCACGCCCGGTTGATCGGAATCGACGCAGCCACCGAGCATGTGGATCTTGCCGTCCAGCGGCAGGTCGGCGGGCACCCGCTGGATCGGTCCGCTCAAATGGCGCAATTGCGGATCGAACAGCCCGTAGGCATCGACGCCGCGCTCGTCCAGCGTCAGGCTGGCCATGAGCGCGTCTTCCAGTTGGTCGCCGTGGATCCGCGCGAACAGGTGCTGGCGTTGCATCAGGGAGTGCTTGGCCAGGCTGTCGAGATAGCCAAACACTTCGTAATACATGACCCCCATCAGGATCGCGCTCCAGATCACGAACAGCGAACTGTACAGCGCCAGCAGGCGGCTGCTGGAGGAGCGCCAGCCCTTAGCGGGGTTCAGCAATGACATAGCCGGAACCCCGTACCGTGCGAATCAGCGGTTCCAGGCCCGGCGGGTCGATTTTCTTGCGCAGGCGGCCGATGTGGACGTCGATCAGGTTGGTGCCGGGGTCGAAGTGATAACCCCAGACTTCCTCGAAGATCATCATGCGCGAGAGAATCTGGCCGCTGTTGCGCATCAGGAATTCCAGCAGCTTGTATTCGGTGGGCAGCAGGCTGAGCAGTTGCCCGTTGCGGCTGGCTTCACGGCTGATCAGGTTCAGCTCCAGGTCGGCCACCCGCAGCGCGGTTTCCGGCTCGCGGGTGCCATTGTTACGCCGCAGCAGCACTTCGACCCGGGCGGCCATTTCATCGGTGGCGAACGGCTTGGTCAGGTAATCGTCGCCGCCGGCCCGCAGTCCACGCACGCGTTCATCCACATCGGAGAGGGCGCTGATCATCAGGATCGGTGTGGCCACGCCCATGGTGCGCAGGGTGGTGACAATCACCAGGCCATCGAGTTCGGGCAGCATGCGGTCGAGGGTGATCAGGTCGTAGTCGCCGCTGACTGCCCGTTCCAGGCCTTCGCGACCGTTGTCGACCCAATCGACATCCAGGCCGTTGCGGGTCAGCTCGGCAACGATTTCACGAGCGGTCACGGCGTCGTCTTCGATGGTCAGGATGCGGTTCATGGGCGATACCCTGTAGAGAAATTGGAGCGATTGCGCAGCATTCTGCCAAAAATCAGCTGTCGGCTTCCTGAAAAAAAGTTCATGGACCGGCACACCGATTCGCTGGCCTGGATCAACACTTGGTCACAAATAATCCCTAACATGAATTTCGTGCGCACTATCATGTCGCGTCTGTTGCCCCGCTTCGGTGCGCTGTTGCCGGGTGCCGACGCGAACCGGTGGATGTGTGCCGCAAGGAGCCGAAACTTCACTGAACCTTCAAGGAAGAGCAGCATGATGCAACCTCAAGACGTTCTACGCCGAACATTCGATATCCAGCCGTTGACCCGCGCCGACATGACGGTGCGCCTGGATGGGCAAGTCGTCAACGCCGCCCACGGGGAAACCGTGCTTACCGTCATCCAGTCCCTGGGGCAACGCCAGGTGGCCCGCAACGACCACGACCAGATCAGCGGCGCCTACTGCGGCATGGGTGTGTGCCAATGCTGCCTGGTCAAGATCGATGGTCGTCACAAGCGCCGTGCCTGCCAGACCCTGGTGCGTCCTGGCATGCAGATCGAAACCCGGGTCAACCGCATCACCGAAACGGAGGCGCCATGAGCCTCGATCCGGTAATCGTCGGCGGTGGGCCGGCGGGCATGGCGGCGGCCATCGAGCTGGCCTCCCACGGGGTCCGTTGCACGCTGCTCGAGGAAGCGCCGCGCCTGGGTGGCGTCGTGTATCGCGGGCCGTTGCGCGATGGCGTCAGCCTCGATTACCTGGGGCCGCGCTACAGCGAAGCCCTGGAGAAACTCCACGGTGAATTCCAGCAACACGCCGGCCTGGTCGACGTGCGATTAAGTAGCCGGGTCATCGGCGCCGAAGGCTTCCGGGCGCTGATGCTGCTGGATGCCGACGAGCGTCTGGGGGAGGTCGCTTATTCCCATCTGGTCCTGGCGGCCGGTTGTCACGAACGCAGCGTGCCGTTTCCTGGCTGGACGCTGCCGGGGGTGATGATGCTCGGCGGCCTGCAATTGCAGATCAAGAGCGGCGTGGTCAGGCCGCCGAGCCCGGTGGTGATCGCCGGCACCGGCCCGTTGCTGCCGCTGGTGGCCTGCCAACTGCACGCTGCGGGCGTGGCGGTGGCGGGGGTCTTCGAAGCCTGCGCGTTCGGCCGGATCGCCAAGGAAAGCCTGGCGTTGCTGAACAAGCCGCAGTTGTTCCTCGATGGCCTGAGCATGTTGGCCTACCTCAAGCGCAATCGCATACCCGTGCGTTATGGTTGGGGTGTGGTACAGGCTGACGGCGAGGGCGAGTTGAGCCACGTCACCGTCGCGCCTTACTCCACGACCTGGGAACCCGACCTCAAACGCGCCGAACAGGTGCCGGCCCGGACCCTGGCGGTTGGCTACGGATTTATCCCGCGGACTCAATTGAGCCAACAGATGGGCCTGGAGCATGGTTTCAGCGAGGACGGCTATTTGCGGGCCGTGTCCGACGCCTGGCAACAAAGCAGCGAAGCGCACATTCACCTGGCCGGCGACGTGGGCGGGATTCGTGGCGGTGAAGCGGCCATGCTCAGCGGGCGCATCGCGGCGTTGTCGATCCTCACGCAACGCAACGTACTCGATCCGTCCGAGGCCCTGGCCCAACGAGAACGCTACCAGGCGCAACTGCAGCGGATCATTCGCTTTCGCGCCGCCGTGGATCGCTACACCCAGCGTGGCGCCGGACAAACCGCCTTGCCGGCCGCCGATACGGTGATCTGCCGTTGTGAGCATGCCACCCGCGCCGACATCGACCGGGCGCTGGAGCAAGGCGTGCAGGACATGGCCAGCCTGAAGATGCGCACCCGCGTGAGCATGGGCGATTGTCAGGGACGGATGTGCGTTGGTTATTGCAGCGACCGCTTGCGCGAAGCCACCGGTCGCACCGACGTCGGTTGGCTGAGGCCGCGTTTTCCCATCGATCCGATTCCCTTTTCAGCGTTCCAGAACGTCGCCACGGAGGCCGTTTCCCATGATTAAGGACTATGACGTGGTCATCGCTGGTGGCGGTGTGATCGGGGCTTCGTGTGCCTACCAACTGTCCAAGCGCACACATTTGAAGATCGCCCTGATCGACGCCAAGCGCCCCGGCAACGCGACCCGGGCTTCGGCGGGTGGGCTGTGGGCCATCGGTGAGTCGGTGGGCCTGGGATGCGGGGTGATCTTCTTTCGCATGATGTCGGCCAACCGCAAGCGCCAGACCCAGGGCGCCGCTGTGGCGGTGGATGCCAGCACCCCGCACATCCTGCCCCAGTCGTTCTTCGATTTCGCCTTGCAGTCCAACGCCATGTATCCGCAGTTGCACCGCGAATTGATCGACCGTCACGGCATGGATTTCAAGTTTGAAGAGACCGGGCTCAAGTTCGTGATCTACGACGACGAAGACCGTTTGTATGCCGAGCACATTGTCGCCTGCATTCCTCACTTGGCAGACCAGGTGCGCTGGCTTGACCAGGCGGCCCTGCGCGCGGCAGAGCCGAATGTCAGCCATGAGGCCCTTGGCGCGCTGGAGTTTCTCTGCGATCACCAGGTCAGCCCGTTCCGCCTGGCCGACGCCTACACCGAAGGCGCCCGGCAGAACGGCGTCGATCTGTTCTTCAACACCCATGTGACCGAAGTGCTGCGCAGCGGCACGCGGGTGACCGGGGTGAAAACCGCCGAGGCGGGGACGTTCAACTGCCGGACCCTGATCAACGCCGCCGGTGCCTGGGCGGCGGACCTGAGCGAGCAGGCCACAGGCGTGCGGATTCCGGTCAAGCCAGTCAAGGGCCAGATCCTGCTGACCGAACGCATGCCGAAAATCCTCAACGGTTGCCTGACCACCAGCGACTGCTATGTGGCGCAGAAGGACAACGGTGAAATCCTGATTGGCAGCACCACGGAAGACAAAGGTTTCGACGTGACCACGACTTATCCGGAGATCGAAGGGCTGGTGCAAGGCGCGGTGCGCTGTATCCCGCAGTTGGTGGACATCAACCTGAAACGAACCTGGGCCGGCCTGCGCCCGGGTTCGCCCGATGAGTTGCCGATCCTCGGACCGATGCGCGGAGTGGAGGGCTACCTCAACGCCTGCGGGCATTTCCGCACCGGCATCCTGACCTCGGCCATCACCGGGGTATTGCTGGACAAGCTGGTGAACAACGAACCCCTGCCACTGGACATCACGCCGTTCCTGGCGGATCGCTTCGAAGTGGCGCCAACGGTAAAGCCCAAGGAAGTGGAACTGGCCTGAGTAGTTGCTGAACACAGTCTGCAGCCACCCGGGGACAAAAACTGTGGGAGCGAGCCTGCTCGCGATGGCGCCGGGTCAGCCAGCATCAATGTCGACTGGTACACCGCTATCGCGAGCAGGCTCGCTCCCACAAGGGATTGAGGCGAACACATATCCCCCCAGTCACCCGGGGACAAAAACTGTGGGAGCGAGCCTGCTCGCGATGGCGTCGGGTCAGCCAGCACCTATGGGTAGTCATTGCAGCTTGCGATGAGCCTCACGCAACAGCAGTTCAGTGGACTCCCAGCCCAGGCAACCGTCGGTGACCGAGACGCCATAGCGCATCGACGGGCCCAGCTGCTGGCAGCCTTCGAACAGGTGACTTTCGAGCATCATGCCGATCAGGGAACGGTCCCCTTGCAGTCGTTGTTCCAGCACGTCATTGAACACCTGGGGCTGGCGCAACGGGTCTTTGCCGCTGTTGGCGTGGCTGCAGTCCACCATGATACGCGCCGGTATCTTCAGGCGGGTCAGGTCGTGGTGTATCTGCGTGACGCTCTGGCGGTCATAGTTCGGCCCATGATGGCCGCCGCGCAGCACCAGGTGGGTGTCGGGGTTGCCTGGCGTCTGGATGATCGCCGGATGCCCCTGGCTGTCGACGCCGAAATGCCGATGGGGGTGGGCGGCAGAGCGCATGGCGTCGCAGGCAATGCCGACTCCGCCGTCCGTGCCGTTCTTGAACCCTACCGGCATGCCCAGGCCGCTGGCCATTTCCCGGTGGATCTGCGATTCGGTGGTGCGCGCGCCAATGGCGACCCAACTGAGCAGGTCATCGAAGTAACTGGCGGCCATGGGTTGCAACAGCTCGGTGGCGACGGGCAAGCCCAGTTGCAGCACTTCGCGCATCAGCTCCCGGGACAAGGTCAGGCCAGCGGCCATGTCATCGCTGCCATCCAGGCCAGGGTCGTAGGCCAGGCCTTTCCAACCCACGGTCGTGCGGGGCTTTTCCACGTAGGCACGCATGACCAGCAGCATGCTGTCGCTCACTTCGTGGGCCAGGCGAGCCAGGTTGACGGCGTATTCGAGGGCGGATTTCGGATCGTGGATCGAGCAAGGGCCGACGATGACCAGCAGGCGGGCATCTTCTCCGTCGAGGATCGCGCGGATGGCCTGGCGATGGGCATTCACTTGGTGACTCAATGCGGTACTGAGCGGCAATTGCTGCTTGAGTTGCAACGAGCTGGGCAGACGCAAGGTCAGGGCTTCGTTGGCAGGGTTGAGCGTGGACAGCGGCAAAGCGGAGATGGACGAATTCATGATTTGGCTTCCTGGACGGGTGGCGGGTTCGTTCCCGCGCGCCGGTCCTAGTGGGGTGTTCGACAATTGGCCGTATGGGCCCGCAATTGAGGCTTGCCACCGGTAGGTGACCGATCGGAGGCGGCAGGCTGTCCCGAACGGTGGTTGGTAAATCGCCAGGCGGAAAAACTGTCGTAACGGTAATAAGTGGCGTAGTTCATGGCTCAATCCTCAAGTTGTCTGATGCTGCAAATGTTTGGGGCCTGAAAAAAACAAAACCCCCGGTCGGGAGGCCGACCGGGGGTTTGGAAAACTCTGGAAGGCGACCCGTTTAAAGTGGGCGCCGGTTGGGTATCAGGCGCGCCAGTGGCTAAACCAATACCCAAAATAAAAGCTGACCGGAGTTTGAACGCTGTTCGCCCGGGCAGCCGCAACCGAGCGCGGGGCGCTGGCGGTTTTAAGCGGTGAAAGGGCGTTAAACATGGTCTGTCTCCGATGAATGGCTCCGAGCTTACTAGAGGGCGGGGCGCCGGTTCAATCAGAAAATTCTATCGTGTGCATGCAATCGTTCGCCTTGGCTTGAGTCCGTCGGGCTTTATGACAAACTTCAGCTTTGCATTGTTCTCCAAGGATGAACCATGACCGCTCCAGTCTTCGCCGCTGCCCAGTCGATTTCCGTCGCAGGGGACGTCAAGGCCAACCTCGCGCACCATCAGCGCTTCATGCAGGCTGCCGCCAGACTGGATGTGCAATTGCTGGTGTTCCCCGAGCTGTCGCTCACCGGTTACGAACGTGGCCTGGCGGCAGATCTGGCGGTTCTGCCGGAGGGGGCCGGGCAAGTCGCGCCGGTAACGCCCCGTTGATGAGGTCCTCATGAGCTTCGAGTGGCGCGCCGCAACGAACGGGGATATCGATTTCGCCCGGCAACTGACCTGCGACAACATGCTTCCCTATTACCTCAGGCATGATTTGCTCTGGCAGGACGAAGCGTTCGACCTGGCCTGGATCATTCGCCAGAACTGGATCATCAGCCGGGCAGGCCAGGCGCTGGGTTTTGTCAGCCTCAGCCGTGATGCCCGGGCGTTGTACATTCGCGAATTGCAGATTGACCAGGCGTTCCGCGGCCAGGGCGCCGGTACCTGGACGATCGGACAGGTTTGGGACTTGGTGGGGCAGGAGCGTAGGCCGGCGCTGCGCCTGACGGTATTCAAGGATAATCCGGCCAGGGCGCTGTACGAACGCATGGGGCTGCGGGTCGTAGGCGAGGACGAGTGTTTCCTGAGGATGCAGCGAGACGCCGGTGCTTGAAGCCTCGGATGCCGTGCCGATAAAGATGCGTTGTAACTTTTATCTGTCCCTTTGCGCTAGGTCTGCGGGATGCTTTTTTGCTAAGGTGTCGTGCAACCCAAATAAGACCAAATCGTGAGGTGTCTGCTTGATTAGGGTGTTAGTGGTCGATGACCATGATCTCGTCCGTACGGGCATTACACGAATGCTGGCTGACATCGATGGCCTGCAGGTAGTTGGCCAGGCTGAATCCGGGGAGGAGTCCCTGATCAAGGCGCGTGAATTGAAGCCCGACGTGGTGCTGATGGACGTCAAGATGCCCGGCATCGGCGGCCTGGAAGCCACGCGCAAGCTGCTGCGCAGTCACCCGGACATCAAGGTGGTCGCGGTGACCGTCTGCGAAGAGGACCCATTCCCCACCCGGCTGTTGCAGGCGGGCGCGGCGGGCTACCTCACCAAGGGCGCTGGCTTGAACGAGATGGTCCAGGCCATTCGTCTGGTTTTTGCCGGGCAGCGCTACATCAGCCCGCAAATCGCCCAGCAATTGGCGATCAAGTCGTTCCAGCCAACCAACGATTCGCCCTTCGACGCACTGTCGGAGCGGGAAATCCAGATTGCCCTGATGATTGTCGGTTGCCAGAAGGTGCAGATCATCTCCGACAAGCTGTGCCTGTCGCCTAAAACCGTCAACACCTACCGTTACCGGATCTTCGAGAAGCTTTCGATCAGCAGTGACGTGGAATTGACACTGCTGGCGGTGCGCCACGGCATGGTCGATGCCAGCGCCTGAACATGACTGAATTGTTTGATCCCAGCGCGTTCCTCTCCACTTGCAGCGGTCGCCCCGGCGTGTACCGCATGTTCGACAGCGAGGCGCGCCTGCTTTACGTCGGCAAGGCCAAGAACCTCAAGAAACGCCTGGCCAGTTACTTTCGCAAGACCGGCCTCGCGCCGAAGACCTCCGCCCTGGTGGGGCGCATCGCGCAAATCGAAACGACGATCACCGCCAATGAAACCGAGGCGCTGCTGCTCGAGCAGACGCTGATCAAGGAGTGGCGCCCGCCGTACAACATCCTGCTGCGCGACGACAAATCCTACCCCTACGTGTTTCTGTCCGACGGGGCCTTTCCGCGCCTGAGCATCCACCGGGGCGCGAAAAAGGCCAAGGGTCGCTATTTCGGCCCGTATCCCAGCGCCGGGGCGATTCGTGAAAGCCTCAGCCTGTTGCAGAAGACGTTCTTCGTTCGCCAGTGTGAAGACAGCTACTACAAGAATCGCACCCGGCCCTGCCTGCAATACCAGATCAAGCGCTGCAAGGCGCCTTGCGTGGGGTTTGTCGAGCCGCAGGTCTACGCCGAGGACGTGCGTCACTCGGTGATGTTCCTGGAAGGCCGCAGCAATGCGCTGACCGATGAACTGTCGACGGCCATGGAGGAGGCGGCGGTCAACCTTGAGTTCGAACGGGCCGCCGAACTGCGGGACCAGATCGGCCTGCTGCGCCGCGTGCAGGACCAGCAAAGCATGGAAGGTGGCAGCGGTGACGTTGACGTGATCGCCGCGTTCATCAACCCGGGCGGCGCCTGTGTGCATTTGATCAGCGTGCGGGGCGGCCGCGTGCTGGGCAGCAAGAACTTCTTCCCGCAAGTGGGTATCGAGGAAGACGTGGCCGAGGTCATGGCCGCTTTCCTGGGCCAGTACTACATCAGCAGTCCGGAACGCGACTTGCCTGCCGAGTTGATCGTCAATGTGGTCCATGAGGATTTCCCGGCCCTGATCGAAGCCATCGACAAGCTTCGTGGTCGTGAACTGACCATCAGCCACCGCGTTCGCGGCACCCGTGCCCGTTGGCAGCAACTGGCGGTGACCAACGCCGAACAGGCCTTGGGCGCGCGCCTGGCCAACCGGCAACACGTGGCGGCACGGTTCGATGCCCTGGCCGATGTCCTCAACCTGGACGAGCCGCCGCAGCGACTGGAGTGCTACGACATCAGCCATTCCAGTGGCGAGGCGACCGTGGCGTCCTGCGTGGTGTTTGGTCCGGAGGGGCCGATCAAGTCCGACTACCGCCGCTACAACATCGAAGGCGTCACGCCGGGCGATGACTATGCGGCGATGCACCAGGCGTTGATGCGGCGTTTCGGCAAGCTCAAGGACGGGGAGGGCAAGTTGCCGGACATCCTCCTGGTGGACGGCGGCAAGGGGCAGTTGTCCATGGCCCGCGATGTGCTCAATGAGCTGATGGTCCCCGACCTGATTCTGCTGGGCGTGGCCAAGGGCGCGACGCGCAAGGCCGGTTTCGAGACCTTGTACCTGAACGATGCCGCCCATGAATTCACCCTCAAGGGCGATTCGCCGGCGCTGCACCTGATCCAGCAGATCCGCGACGAAGCCCACCGTTTCGCCATCACCGGACACCGTGCCCGCCGCGGCAAAACGCGCCGCACGTCTACACTGGAAGGTGTGGCAGGCGTCGGCCCGACGCGCCGTCGCGACTTGTTGAAACATTTTGGTGGATTGCAGGAACTGTCTCGTGCCAGCATCGAGGAGATAGCCAAAGCACCCGGTATCAGTAAAAAGCTCGCTGAGTCGATTTATGCAAACCTGCACAGCGAGTAGAATGCCCGTCAACCTCGCAGCCAGTTGTGCCGATGAATATCCCAAATCTGATTACCGTTCTACGCGTCCTGCTCATTCCGATCTTCATTTTGCTGTTCTATTTGCCGTACCACTGGAGCTACGTGGCCTCCGCCTCGGTCTTCGCCTTCGCCGCCGCAACGGACTGGCTGGATGGTTACCTGGCCCGACGCCTCGAGCAGAGCACGCCGTTCGGTGCCTTCCTCGACCCGGTGGCCGACAAGCTGATGGTCGCGGTGGCCCTGGTGCTGCTGGTGCAGGAGCACGGCAACCTCTGGCTGACCTTGCCGGCGGCGGTGATCATCGGCCGCGAAATCGTCGTCTCGGCGCTCCGTGAATGGATGGCTGAACTGGGCGCCCGCGCCCAGGTCGCGGTGTCGAACCTCGGCAAATGGAAAACCGCCGCGCAGATGCTCGCGCTGGTGATCCTGCTGGCCAACCCTTCGGATTTCAGTTTCTGGGTTCTGTTGGGTTACGCACTGCTGCTGGTTTCCGCCGGCCTGACGCTGTGGTCGATGGTCCAATACCTGCGCGCTGCATGGCCGCATCTGCGGACGGATGTTGAGCCGAAATAAAACTTTTTTGAATCAAAGGGTTGACGGCGTAATTTGAATCTATAGAATGCGCCACACCAAGACGCGGGAATAGCTCAGTTGGTAGAGCACGACCTTGCCAAGGTCGGGGTCGCGAGTTCGAGTCTCGTTTCCCGCTCCAAATATTGCGCTACAGAGTTCCACTGAATTCTGTAAGTAATTGAAATAAGGGCCTTTAGGCCCTTTTTTCGTTCCAGCGGGAACCACTGAAATCCAGCACTATCCGGTGCGTTTAAGTCCAGAATTGAGTCCAGGATTCTGACGAGCGCGGAATCGGTTTAATGCTGGAGCAGATTGTGTAGCGAGATGAGCATCTGGCCCTGACTCTGTTCAGGAGCTCGCGATGGCACTTTCAGAAATGACAGTTCGGCACGCCCGAATCACCGGTACTGACTACACCCTCGGCGACAGTGATGGTCTCACGCTCAATGTGACGGCCAGAGGCGGAAAAGTCTGGCTCTTCCGCTACTACTGGGCAGGCAAGCAGAAGCGCATGTCCCTCGGTAGTTATCCCCAAATTGGGCTTAAAGAAGCCCGTACTCGTCGTGATGATGCACGTGCCTTGGTTGCCCAGGGCATCAACCCCTATGAGCATCGCAAACAACAGCGGCTTGCTGTTCGTTTTGCGACAGAGCATACCTTCGAGGCTGTGTTTAATCAGTGGGTGGATTTCCGCAGGCTGAGCCTGAAGGAAGGGCGCCAAAGTACGCTCTCGCAGATATTGAGAATCTTTAATAAAGACGTTCTGCCCATACTCGGTGGACGGTCTATCTACGATATCAATCGTCATGATCTGCTGGATTTGCTGAGCAGGATTGAACAGCGTAAGGCCTTAACAACCGCCGAAAAATGCCGGACCTGGTTTAACCAGTTGTTCCGCTATGCGTTGGTGAAGATCGAGGGGCTGGAACACAACCCAGCTTCAGACCTTGATGTGGTTGCACTCCCCAAACCTCCGGTTACGCACAATCCATTTCTTCGTATGGACGAGCTCCCGGCATTGATGGCTGCTCTTCGAAACTACGGTGGCGCCAGCCAAACTCGGCTTGGCCTTCGGTTGTTGCTGCTGACCGGTGTCCGCACGGGCGAATTGCGCTTGGCAACACCCGACCAGTTCGATCTGGAGAAGCGCTTGTGGGTCATACCGGCGGAAGTGGTGAAACAACTCCAGCTAGCGATGCGGAAGCCAGGTAAGCAGACCCAAAATGTACCGCCTTATATCGTGCCGCTGTCGGTTCAGGCACTGGAGATCGTGCGTCACATGCTGGACCAAGTTGTCCCCGCACAGCGCTACCTATTTGCGCATCGAAGCGACCTGAGCAAGCGCATCAGCGAGAATACGCTGAATGGCGCGTTACGCCGTATGGGGTACGCCGATCAACTCACCGGTCATGGCATGAGGGCGACGATCTCGACGGCGTTGAACGAGATCGGATACCCGAAGGTGTGGGTGGATGCTCAGCTTTCTCATGCTGATCCGGATAAGGTGAGTGCGGCTTACAATCACGCGGAGTATGTCGAGCAGCGTCGGACCATGATGCAGGATTGGGCGAACCGTCTAGATCTGTGGGGGCAGGGTCAGCTGAAAGCGGCAAGCTCTCCGCTTACCATCCGTTTGGAAGGGGCCGCTTCGCTGCCATCGCTTGAAAACGCGAGCGCGAATTCCATTCAGTTCAACGGCGCCTTTCCAGTGACAGCGGTCTCGATGCCCAAGGCTTCGGTTAGCAACGAACCAGCTCTTATCGTGCCGCACCAATCGCCTGTCGTACCTCTTTCGGTCCCGACTGAAAAACCGCATAAATCTCACGTGTCTGACATCCAGCGCGAACGTGCCGAGATGCTAGCCATCTATGAGGCCGCAAGTAATTTGCCGTTATTGGTTTTTGCTAAATTGGCTGGCAAGTCCCGAGATCAGATCAACCGTGATATCAAGGCTCGGCGTCTGCTGTCCCTGAGCCTGGGGAGTCGCGGTCAGCGCATTCCCGATTGGCAACTTGATCCATTGCGGCACAAGTTGGTACTTACTGCGTTGGCGCGGGTTCCGGATGTCGATGCCTGGAGGCTTTACCGGACGGTCTGTGAGCCTCATGAACGACTTAGGGGGCGTTCGCCAATTGATGTGCTTACTCTGGAGAATTTCGACGTAACTGCGCGGATCGTTTGCAGTGTCCTGGGACGGACATAATGGTTCATCTGGGCTGACGGGGCTCGCCATTGATATACTGCTTTCGGCGAGCTCCCGTTCCCCTGATGTTCGTTGATGAGTACGCGCGAAGCGGTCAATGTTCCGCAGGAGGTAAAAATGCCCAAAAAACGTTTTGACTGGGATATCGCGCCATCTCCTTTTTATAATTTGAGCCCGACGCCATGTGTCTTCAAAGGAAGATCCTAGTCGGAATGCAGCGCTTCGAGATGGCATATTTAGTGAGCTACATCGCCAAGCCACTCTGTCGAAGCCAATCGAAAAAGCGTGGTCAATGATCAGGTAAATCGCCTCGGTTGCGGGTCTAGCCCGCTGCATTGTTGGTGAGAACCTGACAAACAAGCCTTGATGATTGAGGCTCAATAATGCAGGCCTGATTATCCCGCACGTCTCATGTGCCCCACGGCCAGGTCAACCAAGCGTTGATGGTACTGGTAGCCATCGGCATTGAGTACAATGGAGGGCGTCTGCCTGGCTTTTTGGTGAGCCTAGCAGTGGTCCAATAGTGGTAGCTTCTTTTACCAAGTGATGCCCGGAGCTTCTAGGTCCAGATGACTGCGGCACGCAGCCACCGGATGCGTCGGAGTGGCCTCGACCACCTGGAGCTACCCTGTCATCGGTCGGCGAAACTGATGACATAGCGCCGTTTCGCTAAAGATTTCGCGTTCATAGTCGCTAACTATTCATACTGACAAGGCTTCCCGTTTAGCTAACGGTATCCAATGTGTGGTCTATAACAATAACCTCTTAGTTCAGGAAGTTAGTATATGAACGTGATTCAAGGAACTCTTGCTAACCTATCAGTTAGCAAAAAGCTCACTGTGGGCTTTGGTATAGTCTTGTTGCTGACAGTCATCACCACGTCCATTGGTCTAAAAAGCACCAACAGGATGATCAAAAGCGCCGACGACCTGAACACCGTCAGCCAGATAGAAACGTCGTTGCTCGAAGCCCAAATCACACGCGAGCGTTTTATCGCTCAGGGCGACAAGGCTAGTGCCCAGCTGCTGCAAACCTATATCGGCGAACTCAACCGGCAGATCGCCGGCGCCTTGGACTCTTTGCCTGATAGCCAGCACGCAGAACTGAAACAGATCCAAACCGCCGGGCAGCTATACGAAAAAGCCCTCAACGAGCTGATCGCAGCCCAAGCCAGCCGTGACAATGCCCGCGCCACGTTAGTGAGCAATGGCAATAATGCCTTCAGTTCGTTCGGTGCGCTGCAGGAAGCCTTATTCAAAAACGCTGCGGAAGAGCCTGGCGCTCAGCAGGTTCAATTCGTGCAGCGCCTGAGTAGTACCTATCAGCAACTGCTGCATATTCGTTATTTGGTCCGAGGTTATATATTCGAACAAAGCGATAAGTCTCTCGCGGCCGCCAACGATGCCTTGGATAAAGTAACCATCGATCTTAAAACCCTGACCAGTGACACGCCGGAAGATCAGCGCGCGTCGCTTATCACCGCTGGCAACTTCCTAGGGCTATACCGCGCCGCTTTTAACGCATTTACCCAAGGTATAGTAGCTAGCCAAACCGCCGCTCAGAATATGTCTGAACATGGCACCGTCATGCGCGACGCTAGCCACCGTATTCAAGAAAGTCAAATGACCATCCGCAACCAGGATGAAGGCAGCGCTAAGGCGCAGATGCTGATTGGTCTAGTGATAGCGCTGTTCATCGCGGTGCTGGCAGCCTGGATCATCACCCGCCAGATTGTCATCCCCCTCAACGCCGTAGTCAGGGCCTCCAACAGGATTGCCGAGGGCGACCTGAGCGAAGACGTGGTTACCGACCGTGCCGACGAACTGGGCCAGCTGCAAAGGAGCGCCCAAGCCATGGTCAAGAGCCTGCGCGGGCTGATCCGCCATATCGGCAACGGCGCGGTACAGATCAACGACGTATCCCGGGAACTATTGAAGGTCACCAATGCAGGCAAGGCAGGCACTGCCCAGCAACGCAGCGAAACCGATCAGGTGGCCACGGCGATGCACGAAATGGCCGCCACAGTGCAAGAAGTTGCCTCCAATGCTGCCCAAGCTTCATCCGCCGCCGAGGCCGCCGAGAAAGAAGCCCAAGAAGGTGACCGCAAGGTCAACCAGGCCGTTACCGAGATGGACCGTCTGGCCCTGCAGATGACGCTGGCCTCCGAAGCCGTGCAACAGCTGCAGCACGAGAGCGATCAGATCGGCAGCGTGTTGGATGTGATCAAATCCGTAGCCGAGCAAACCAACCTGCTGGCGCTCAACGCTGCCATCGAAGCCGCCCGCGCCGGGGAAGCAGGCCGAGGCTTTGCCGTGGTAGCCGACGAAGTACGTGGCCTTGCCAAACGTACCCAACAGTCCACCACCGAAATCGAAAGCCTGATTAGAAAGCTCAAGGACGGCGTAGACAAGGTCACCACTTTCACCAGCAGCAGCAGCGAACTCACTGCCAACACTCTAGTGCTGGGCAAAGACGCTGGTACCGCTCTCAAACGAATCACCTCAGCGGTGTCCAGCATCCAGCAAATGAACCTGCAAATCGCCACTGCAGCCGAAGAGCAAAGCTCTGTGGCTGAAGAGATCAACCGCAGTGTATTGCGCGTACGCGAAATTTCCGAACAAACCGCACAGGCCAGTGGCGAAACGGCCCATTCCAGCGCCGGGATGGCCAGTTTGAGTGGCCAGTTGCAACAGCAGATTGCCCGGTTTAGGTTGGGGTGAGTAACTGATAGCTATACAGGGTGGGGAGTTGCATAAGGAATTGGATTTGCCATGGCAGCGACATTGAGAGAGCCAAGTACGTTCGGTCTTCCCGTTGCAATTCGGCCGTGCTAAATACGTCTTCACCCTTTTTGGGCTCAGAAAATGAGCGAGGCTTAGTTTGACGATTATTGCAATATCTACAGGCCAATTCGAATCAAAGTTGGATCAAATATCTTGAAAAATTTAAAGGTGTCATTGCTTCAAGGAACTCTTTTCAAGATGGTGCGGTTAGATTGTGCGAGGGGTTAAGGGCTGAGATTGGTTCGCATTATGTATAAGGATAAAGTTTCTTGGTTTATGTACTGCATTATGTCCGATTCGGTGCCGATCCAAGATAAACTCAATCCTCGAGAATTTAATGTGGCCTTGTCAAACGAAGGTTAAAGCCAAGACGCGGAGTTTTTATTCCGCATATGATGGCTATATCTTTGGGAGCTGGCTGGGATTATTAAGACACTCTCTTAGTGGTAATGTCTGACGGGCCTTCCAGCTCCTAGGAGAATTACTGATGCGTCCATTTATTCAGCTAAATTAATGCTTTTTCCTAGTTTGAGTGAAGGCTTGCGATGATCCGAGAAATCGCCTCTCGGCCAAATGTCGCGTCTGTGTAGAAAAGAAGGTGCCAGAGGGGACGTCCTTTAGGCAGGGGCATCTTTTTTTTCAAACTATCCATAGCATGCCCTCAGATATGCCTCCGAGCGTGGCAATTTACCAGAAGTCGATGCATTTCCATGGTCTCTGAACGGCAGAAATGCTCCCAGAAAAGAATCGATTGCTCTAGCCATGACATCGGTTAGGGCGACAGACTGAGCTGGTGGTGGCGCTTTGCCGCTGGTAATCTCGGATTTAGGTGATATCAGAGGCAGTAGCCATGGATCCGAAGAATCTTGCGGTATTGATGAAGCTGAAGGACGCCATGGAAATGGCAAGCCCATCGCCAGCTAGAACACCATACGTTGAACCAACACCACCCGAGTCAAAAACCGGTTGGCTTGTCAAAAACTGTCGCTTCTGCAAGACAACCAAGTTCAGCTATAGAGCTGACTGGGTGAATCCGCCGATTATGTGTGAGGGTTGCCGTAACGAGCGGAAGACTCGCTACAAGCCTGGAGAGGGTGACACTGTTTATTCGAATACCCAGGTTTTCCGTGGGGGATCACCAGGCGGAGGCAGGCATAAATGACCACCAAAAATAACCCTGACGAGACGCACCAACAGCGACTTGAGCGACTCCGGAACAGCCTGGAGAAACTCAAGAAACGTTTTGAAGACATGCCGCTTGGTCGTGGTGCTGGTATGCCAGCAGAAATAAGAGCTCTTGAGGCTCGGATTAGTAGGGAGGAAATGCACCTCCTCTCCGGTTATTACGAGCGAAAGGATGGTCCTGTTCGTGGTGGTTCTCCCGGCTCAGGCCGTCGCAGCTAGTAGCGTTCTGCAAAGTCCTTCTCATTACTTTCTGAAGAGCGCCCTGACCGCTGGTAACGTGCAGGTAATCTCGATTGCTTGCATAGACTAACAGTCGCTTCCCGTTCGCGCCTTTCGGTGTGCCTGGGGCTGCCGTCATTAGCCATACACATACGGGCTGCATTGTCCTGTGCGATGGCTGGCTCGAAAATTGGCGGCACACGGCTGCGATCTAACCATCTTAGGGGCCCAGATGGAGTAATGTTGAACACCATATTCAAATTGACTCTCGATTGTATGCGTCCGGCCAACACACCTTCCTGACCCCGACGCCAAAGGCGATGGTGTCCACCTGATTTAAGTGGACACCATTTCTAGCCTTTTAAGCGGGTCTTTCATGCAGCCACAACGCCGTTCTT
>NZ_JAGDEZ010000045.1:0-46220 GCF_017498305.1 Pseudomonas sp. OA65 | reverse complement strand
CATGGATGGCCCTTCGCGGCGGCCCACGGAGCAATGCCGGAGTGAGGGCATGCCGAGCCCTAGCGAGGCACCGAGTGGTGGGGCAAAAGCG
Organism: Pseudomonas sp. OA65; assembly: GCF_017498305.1. Classification (NCBI taxonomy): domain Bacteria; kingdom Pseudomonadati; phylum Pseudomonadota; class Gammaproteobacteria; order Pseudomonadales; family Pseudomonadaceae; genus Pseudomonas; species Pseudomonas sp. OA65. Next base: position 46,129 of record NZ_JAGDEZ010000045.1, on the reverse strand, counting down.
TTTTGCTTACTTTTGCGCTCTTCAAAAGTGAGCCGCCGTAAGGGCGGAACCATAAGTAGCCGTTACAAAAAAAACGGATCTACACACAAATCCAAAACATAAAAAAACCCGCATCACTGCGGGTTTTCTAACAACGCTAAACCATCAATTAACCTTAGCGTTCAACTCACCCTTCAAATACCGCTGATACATAGCCTCCAGAGAGATCGGCTTGATCTTGGAAGCATTACCCGCCGTACCAAACGCCTCATAACGCGCAATACACACATCCCGCATCGCAGTCACAGTCGCACCAAAGAACTTACGCGGATCAAACTCGCTAGGATTGGTCGCCATCAACCGACGCATCGCACCAGTCGAAGCCAAACGCAAGTCAGTGTCGATGTTGACCTTGCGCACGCCATACTTGATACCTTCGACGATCTCCTCAACCGGCACACCGTAGGTTTCCTTGATGTCGCCACCGTACTGGTTGATGATCGCCAGCCACTCCTGCGGCACCGACGAAGAACCGTGCATCACCAAGTGGGTGTTGGGAATGCGCTTGTGGATTTCCTTGATGCGGTCGATGGCCAACACGTCGCCGGTAGGTGGCTTGGTGAACTTGTAGGCGCCGTGGCTGGTGCCGATGGCGATGGCCAGGGCGTCGACCTGGGTTTTCTTTACGAAGTCCGCGGCTTCTTCGGGGTCGGTCAGCATCTGGCTGTGGTCCAGCACGCCTTCGGCGCCGATGCCGTCTTCTTCACCGGCCATGCCGGTTTCCAAAGAACCCAGGCAACCCAACTCACCTTCCACCGACACGCCGCAGGCGTGGGCCATGGCGACGGTCTGCTGGGTGACGCGTACGTTGTATTCGTAATCGGTCGGGGTCTTGCCGTCTTCGCCGAGGGAGCCGTCCATCATTACCGAGCTGAAGCCCAGTTGGATGGAGCGCTGGCAGACGTCCGGGCTGGTGCCGTGGTCCTGGTGCATGCACACCGGGATGTGCGGGAATTCTTCGATCGCCGCCAGGATCAGGTGACGCAGGAACGGCGCGCCGGCGTATTTACGGGCACCGGCCGAAGCCTGGACGATCACTGGAGAGTCAGTCTTGTCAGCGGCTTCCATGATGGCGCGCATCTGCTCAAGGTTGTTGACGTTAAAGGCTGGAACGCCGTAGCCGAACTCGGCTGCGTGGTCCAGCATCTGACGCATGCTGATAAGTGCCATTGTGTCTCTCTCCCGGTCGAGGGTCGTTAATCGTGCCAGCCTGCCGGAGCGGCGGCGGCTATTCAAGTCATTGCGGATCGGGGGTCGGCCCGAGCTGCGTGTTCGATGCAGCAAAATCTCAAAACATATGGAGGCCCCTGTGGGAGCGGGCTTGCTCGCGAATGCGGCTTCACACTCAGCAAAGATGCAAGCTGACCCGCCGCATTCGCGAGCAAGCCCGCTCCCACATTGAATCTCAGTGAATCACTCGGCCTTGCAGCCACGCCCAATCAAGTCATTGGTGGCGACCCAGTACACCAGGCCTTCCTCACCCTTGACGTGAAACGCCAGCATGTCGTCGCTGTACAGCGAACCTTCGGCGCCCGGCTCAAGCGTTAGGCGATACACCTTATCGGCGCCGCCCAGGCGTACATCGACTGCCTTGCGGCCGGCATCGGTGTAGCGCCAGAGCACTTTGGCCTCGCTGTCACAGGTCCAGCTTGTCCAGCCCTCTGAAACAGGTTCGGACGACTGCAAAAAACCCAGTTGCGAACAACCGGCCAGCAATGCCAACGCCACGACGGCGATCAAGCCTTTCATCCGTGTTCCTCGACGGACGGAATAAGCCGCCCGCCATGAGTTAAGTGTCAGACCCGTCAAGGACAACCATGTTCCTTGACCGGGGTTTGCGTCTCGTATTTGTCCAGTCCGTCCGGTCCGGAACGCTTGTTCAGCACCGGGTTGGTCTCGGCCTGCCAGTCGGCCTGGTAGCAGCCTCCTTCGGGCGTCGGCGTGCCGGTTTGCGGGGCCGGGGCCTCCGGGCTGCTTGAGCAAGCCACCAGCATCGTCGCCGCCAGCAGCAACGGGATCGTCTTGACCATCAGAACACTCCTTTGCCTGGTCAACGCAGCGTCAGGCCTTGGCCCGGCTTTCCAGGACTTCCACGGCAGGCAGCACTTTACCTTCGACGAATTCGAGGAATGCGCCGCCACCGGTGGAAATGTAGGAGATCTGTGCGGCCACGCCATATTTATCGATGGCTGCCAGGGTGTCGCCGCCACCGGCGATGGAGAACGCCGCGCTTTCGGCGATGGCTTGGGCCAGCACCTTGGTGCCGTTGCCGAACTGGTCGAACTCGAACACGCCAACCGGACCGTTCCACAGGATCGTCTGGGAGGATTTCAGCAGTTCGGCGAAGTTGGCTGCGGTTTGCGGGCCGATATCGAGAATCATGTCGTCCTCGGCTACGTCAGCGATCAGCTTGACGGTGGCGGTGGCGCTTTCTGCGAATTCCTTGGCCACAACCACGTCCACCGGCAACGGGACGCTGACCTTGGCGGCGATTTCCCGCGCGGTGTCCAGCAGGTCCGGCTCGTACAGGGATTTACCGACCGGGTGACCGGCGGCAGCGAGGAAGGTGTTGGCGATGCCGCCGCCGACGATCAACTGGTTGCAGACCTGGCTCAGGCTGTTGAGCACGTCCAGCTTGGTGGAGACCTTGGAGCCGGCAACAATGGCAGCCATTGGCTGGGCCGGCGAACCCAGGGCCTTGCCCAATGCGTCCAGTTCGGCGGCCAGCAAGGGACCTGCGGCGGCGACCTTGGCGAACTTCGCCACGCCATGGGTCGAGCCTTCGGCGCGGTGAGCGGTGCCAAAGGCGTCCATCACAAACACGTCGCACAGGGCGGCGTATTGCTGGGCCAACTCGTCGGCGTTCTTTTTCTCGCCCTTGTTGAAGCGCACGTTTTCGAACAGCACCACGTCGCCGGCCTTGACGTCGACGCCGCCCAGGTAATCGGCCACTAGCGGCACTTCGCGGCCCAAGGCCTTGCTCAGGTAGTCAGCCACAGGCTTGAGGCTGTTTTCCGCCGAGAACTCGCCTTCGGTCGGACGACCCAGGTGGGAGCAAACCATCACGGCCGCGCCTTTTTCCAAGGCCAGCTTGATGGTCGGCAGCGAAGCCAGGATACGCGCGTCGCTGGTGACAACACCGTCCTTGACGGGGACGTTGAGGTCTTCGCGGATCAGTACGCGCTTACCTTGCAGATCGAGGTCGGACATCTTCAACACGGTCATGGGTCGCAATTCCTGGGTAACTGTTTAGAGAGCAGGTTTTTTCGAAGCGGTTTGCAGGTAATGCTCGGCAACGTCCAGCATTCGGTTGGCGAACCCCCATTCGTTGTCGAACCAGGCCAGGATGTTCACAAGCCGCGGCCCGGAAACACGGGTCTGGCTGGCATCGACAATGGCCGAATGAGGGTCATGATTAAAATCACAACTGGCGTGAGGCAACTCGGTGTAGGCCAGGAGGCCTTTGAGCGGGCCGCTGGTGGCGGCTTCGCGCAGGATCCGGTTGACCTCGGTAGCGTCGGTATCGCTCACGGTCTGCATCGTAATGTCGAGGCAGGACACGTTGACCGTCGGCACCCGCACGGCTTTGGCCTGAATTCGCCCGGCAAGTTCCGGCAGCAGCCGTTCGATGCCGCGCGCCAGACCAGTGGACACCGGGATCACCGATTGGAACGCCGAACGAGTGCGGCGCAAATCCTCATGGTGATAGGCGTCGATCACCGGTTGGTCGTTCATCGCCGAGTGGATGGTGGTGATCGACACGTATTCCAGGCCAATGGCCTGGTCCAGCAGGCGCAACAGCGGCACACCGCAGTTGGTGGTGCAGGAGGCGTTGGACACCAGCAGCTCTTCGCCGCTCAGGCAATCCTGATTGACGCCATAGACGATGGTGGCGTCGACATCCGCTTCGCTGGCCATCGGCTGGGAGAACAGCACCCGTGGCGCGCCGGCAGCGAGAAAACGCTGGCCGTCTTCGCGGGTGTGGTAGGCACCGGAACACTCGAGCACCAGATCGACGTCCAGGGACGCCCAATCGATGCCTTCGGGGGTGGCGCTGCGCAGGACTTTCACGCAGTCACCATTAATATGCAGACAATCGCCCTCGACCCGCACTTCGCCGGGGAACCGGCCGTGGGTGGAGTCAAAGCGTGTCAGGTATTCGATGCTGGCCATGTCGGCCAGGTCGTTGATCGCCACGATTTCGAAACCGGCCTTGGCCCCTCGCTCGAACAACGCACGCAAGACGCAACGACCAATGCGGCCGTAGCCGTTGAGTGCAACTTTGTAGGGACGCGGTTGGGGCATGGGGTTCTCGATTGGCGTGGTGAATCCTTCAGCTCAGTGTTGCCTGAGCCACCGCCTTCGCGAGCAAGCCCGCTCCCACATGAGATTGCATTCCAAATGTGGGAGCGGGCTTGCTCGCGAAGGCGTCAGCCCAGGCGACGCAACTTTCGGATCAGTCTTCCAGCAGCTCTTCCGCCTGACCCAGGATGTTTTCCAGGGTGAAGCCGAATTCCTCGAACAGCGCCGGCGCAGGTGCCGATTCGCCGTAGGTGGTCATGCCGATCACGCGGCCTTCCAGGCCCACGTACTTGTACCAGTAATCGGCGTGAGCAGCCTCGATGGCGATCCGCGCACTGACCTGCAGCGGCAATACCGCTTGTTTGTAGCCGGCATCCTGGGCGTCGAACACGCTGGTGCACGGCATGGACACCACGCGCACGTTGCGGCCCTGCTCGGTCAGCTTGTCGTAGGCCTGGACGGCCAGGCCGACTTCGGAGCCGGTGGCGATCAGGATCAGCTCAGGCTCGCCAATGCAATCCTTGAGCACGTAGCCGCCGCGCGCGATGTCGCCGATCTGGTCGGCACCGCGGTTCTGGTGCTGCAGATTCTGACGGGAGAAGATCAGCGCCGACGGGCCGTCGTTACGCTCGATGGCGTATTTCCAGGCCACCGCAGATTCCACGGCATCGCAGGGACGCCAGGTGTCCAGGTTCGGCGTGCAACGCAGGCTCGCCAGTTGCTCGATCGGCTGGTGCGTCGGGCCGTCTTCGCCCAGGCCAATGGAGTCGTGGGTGAACACATACAGGATGCGTTTTTTCATCAGCGCCGACATGCGCACGGCGTTGCGGGCATATTCCATGAACATCAGGAAGGTGGCGCCGTAAGGCACCAGGCCGCCGTGCAACGCGACGCCGTTCATGATCGCGCTCATGCCGAACTCGCGAACGCCGTAGTACATGTAGTTGCCGCTGGCGTCTTCGGCGCTGACACCCTTGCAACCTTTCCACAGGGTCAGGTTGGAACCGGCCAGGTCGGCGGAACCGCCCAGCAGTTCCGGCAGCAACGGGCCAAAGGCGTTCAGGGTGTTCTGGCTGGCCTTACGGCTGGCGATGGTTTCGCCCTTGGCCGCGACTTCAGCGATGTACGCCGAGGCTTTTTCGGCGAAGTCGGCCGGCAGCTCGCCGCTGAGGCGACGCACCAGCTCGTTGGCCAGCTCAGGGAATTCGGCGGAATAGGCCGCGAAACGCTGGTCCCACTCGGCTTCGAGGGCGCGGCCTTTTTCCTTGGCGTCCCATTCGGCATAGATGTCCGCCGGGATTTCGAACGGACCGTGTTCCCACTTCAGCGCGGCGCGGGTCAAGGCGATTTCCTCGGCGCCCAGCGGGGCGCCATGGCAGTCTTCCTTGCCCTGCTTGTTCGGCGAACCGAAACCGATGGTGGTCTTGCAGCAGATCAGGGTTGGCTGCGCGCTTTTGCGGGCCGTCTCGATGGCGATCTTGATCTCTTCCGGATCGTGGCCGTCGACGTTGCGGATCACCAGCCAGTTGTAGGCTTCGAAGCGCTTGGGGGTGTCGTCGGTGAACCAGCCTTCGACTTCGCCATCGATGGAGATGCCGTTGTCGTCGTAGAACGCGATCAGCTTGTCCAGGCCCAGGGTGCCGGCCAGGGAGGCGACTTCATGGGAAATACCTTCCATCATGCAGCCATCACCCAGGAATACGTAGGTGTGGTGATCGACGACGTTATGGCCGGGACGGTTGAATTGCGCGGCCAGGACTTTTTCCGCCAGGGCAAAACCCACGGCGTTGGCCAGGCCCTGGCCCAATGGACCGGTGGTGGTTTCCACGCCTGGGGTGTAGCCGTATTCCGGGTGGCCCGGGGTGCGGCTGTGCAGTTGGCGGAAGTTCTTCAGGTCATCGATCGACAGGTCATAGCCGGTCAGGTGCAGCAGCGAGTAGATCAACATCGAACCGTGGCCGTTGGACAACACGAAACGGTCACGGTCGGCGAAGGCTGGGTTGCTCGGGCTGTGCTTGAGGTAGTCGCGCCAAAGCACCTCGGCGATATCCGCCATACCCATGGGGGCACCGGGATGGCCGCTGTTGGCTTTCTGCACGGCATCCATGCTGAGGGCACGAATGGCATTGGCACGCTCACGACGGCTGGGCATCGCTGTTCTCCTGCGGGTATTGAATCGAGAATGAATAAAACGAAACTGAAAAAGGCGAGCATTTTCCCTCACCCACCCGCCCCGGGGCAATGACAGATAGTCATCCATGAGCGTTTTTCCGGTGGATAAAGTCGCATTCGCCAGGTGAAACCTTTCCGCTGATGGGTTGTAGAGTCAAGCACGGGTTGGGAAGTGCCATTTATCCACCAATATCAAAACTTTTTGATATTGACCTTGCGGCGATCCAAACCCCTCACTAGACTGCCGCTCATGAACTTACCCGCGCCCACCATTCGCCATGACGACTGCGATGAACTGGCGGCCCTTTGCAAGGCCGGCGGCGATCCGTTGCGGCTCAATGTATTGCGCGCCCTGGCCAACGATTCGTTCGGCGTGCTGGAACTGGCGCAGATCTTCGGCATCGGTCAGTCCGGCATGAGCCACCACCTCAAGGTCCTGGCCCAGGCCGACCTGGTGGCGACCCGCCGGGAAGGCAACGCCATCTTCTATCGCCGCGCCCTGCCCCACACCGACCTGTTGGGCGGCAAGCTGCACGCGGCGCTGCTGGACGAAGTGGACGCGCTGGCCCTGCCGAGCGACGTGCAGGCTCGCATCGCCCAGGTACACGGCCAACGGGCCGCTGCCAGCCAGGACTTCTTCGCACGGGTCGCCGAGAAGTTTCGCGCCCAGCAAGACCTGATCGCCGGACTGCCGCAATACCGCGAAAGCGTCGTGGCACTGCTCGATAAATTGAGTTTCGAGCCCACGGCCACGGCGATCGAAGTCGGCCCCGGCGACGGTGCGTTCCTGCCAGAGCTGGCGCGACGCTTCAGCCAAGTGACGGCGCTGGACAACAGCCCGGCCATGCTCGAACTGGCGCGCCAGGTCTGCGAGCGCGAGGCCCTGGCTAACGTCCGCCTGCAACTGGCCGATGCACTGGATGGCATGAACCTGCAGGCTGACTGCGTTGTATTGAATATGGTGCTGCACCATTTCGCCGCGCCGGCCGAGGCACTCAAGCACATGGCCGGCCTGCTGCAACCGGGCGGCAGCCTGCTGGTGACCGAGTTATGCAGCCACAACCAGAGTTGGGCGAGGGAAGCCTGCGGCGATCTCTGGCTCGGCTTTGAACAAGACGACCTGGCCCGCTGGGCCACCACAGCGGGCCTCGTGCCCGGGGAAAGCCTCTATGTAGGCTTACGTAATGGTTTCCAGATCCAGGTTCGCCACTTTCAGCGGCCCACTGGCGACACTCACCAACGGTAACTTGTAGGAAAACATCGAGATGAGCGAATACTCCCTTTTCACCTCCGAGTCCGTGTCTGAAGGGCATCCGGACAAAATCGCCGACCAGATTTCTGATGCGGTGCTGGACGCCATCATTGCTGAAGACAAGTTCGCCCGCGTGGCGTGCGAGACTCTGGTGAAAACGGGCGTGGCGATCATCGCCGGCGAAGTCACCACCTCGGCCTGGGTCGACTTGGAACAGATCGTCCGCGACGTCATCCTGGGCATTGGCTACGACAGCTCCGACGTCGGCTTCGACGGCGCGACCTGCGGCGTGATGAACATCATCGGCAAGCAGTCCCCCGACATCAACCAGGGCGTTGATCGGGCCAAGCCTGAGGATCAGGGCGCTGGCGACCAGGGCCTGATGTTCGGCTACGCCAGCAACGAGACCGACGTGCTGATGCCGGCCCCGATCACCTTCTCGCACCAGTTGGTCCAGCGCCAGGCCGAGGCTCGTAAATCAGGCCTGCTGCCGTGGTTGCGCCCGGATGCCAAGTCCCAGGTGACCTGCCGTTACGAAGGCGGCAAGGTGGTCGGCATCGACGCTGTCGTCCTGTCGACCCAGCACAACCCTGATGTGTCCTACAAAGACCTGCGCGAAGGTGTGATGGAACTGATCGTCAAGCACGTGCTGCCTGCCGAATTGCTATCCAAGGATACCCAGTTCCACATCAACCCGACCGGCCAGTTCATCATCGGCGGCCCGGTGGGCGACTGCGGCCTGACCGGTCGCAAGATCATCGTCGACAGCTACGGCGGCATGGCCCGTCACGGCGGCGGCGCGTTCTCCGGCAAGGACCCATCGAAGGTTGACCGTTCGGCCGCCTATGCCGGTCGTTATGTCGCCAAGAACATCGTGGCCGCCGGCCTGGCCGAGCGCTGCGAGATCCAGGTGTCCTACGCCATTGGCGTGGCCCAGCCTACGTCGATTTCGCTGAACACCTTCGGCACCGGCAAGATCGGCGATGACAAGATCATCAACCTGGTCCGTGAAGTGTTCGACCTGCGTCCGTACGCCATCACCAAGATGCTCGACCTGCTGCACCCGATGTACCAGGACACTGCTGCCTACGGCCACTTCGGTCGCACGCCACAGACCAAGACCGTGGGTGACGACACCTTCACCACGTTCACCTGGGAAAAAACCGACCGCGCCGACGCCCTGCGCGCCGCTGCCGGCCTGTAATACCCGCCTGTAAAAAAGCCCCTGGCGACTCGGTCGCCAGGGGCTTTTTCATGCATGGTGTCTTGGCTACTTAGAGAACAAAGTCATGCCAGGCTCTTATGGCGACGGAATTTATTGTGGGAGCAAGGCTTGCCCGCGATGAGGACAACACGGTCCCTGCGGTAACGAGGCGCCTGTATCGCGGGCAAGCCTTGCTCCCACACCCCCCTCGCCATGGCGTTCAAGCCCGTCGTGCCACCAACAAAAACGAAGCCGCGCTGGCGAGCAGCCCTGCACACATCCGGTTAAACAGGCGCTTACCGCTGGGCCGGGCAAACAGCCGTCGCGCGTAAATGCCCATGTAGCAATACAGGCCGATGGCGATGCACTCCAGCACCAGGAACAAGCCACCCAGCACGGCGAATTGCTGGGTGACGGTGCCGGTACGGTCGACGAATTGCGGCAGGAACGCAGTAAACAACAGGATCGCCTTCGGATTCCCGATCGCCACCAGGAACTCCTGGCGTGCCAGGCCGGCTCGGCTCATCGAGGCGAGCCCGGCTTCGTTGTCGTCGCCCTCGGGCCGGGCCCGCCACAACTGCACGGCCAGGTAGAACAGGTATCCGGCACCGACGAGCTTGATCCCCAGGAATAGCAGCTCCGAAGTGTGCAACACGGCGGTAAGCCCCACCGCGGCCAGGGCGATCATGATCGCGAATGCCAGCAACCGACCGATGCCGCCGCTGCACGCCCGGACGAAGCCATAACGCGAGGCGTTACTGATGGAGAGCAGGTTGTTCGGCCCCGGCGCCATGTTCAGCGCAAAGCAGGCCGGAATGAAAACAGCGAGGGTCGACAGGTCCATTCGAGCGTTCCAGGCGGAGGCGAATCGAAGGTTCATTCTGCACCGGTCATCGAGGGGTTCAAGGGACAGTTGCGCGGCTAAATCGCGTCGGACTGTACCGCCGCGATTTAGCCATCAGTCGCCGCAAAATCCGGTAACGCTCCGGGCCTCGCAACGATCAAGACACTGACTAGCCTTCAGGTACTCAACCAAGCAAGGATGCTTCGATGCCACCGTACCTGCATGCCCTCGCCTGTTTCGTCTTCATCGCTATTCCCGCGGTTGCTGCGCCCTGTCCCGACTGGCCTGTTGAACGTGCCCAGGCCGAGATCGCCGCACTGCAACAGCAGATCGACACCTGGGACGACAGTTACCACCGCCTCGGCCAGACGCTGGTGGCCGATGAACTTTATGACCAGTCCCGCAACCAGTTGGGCCAATGGCGCGGTTGCTTCCATCTCGCGGCGCCCGATGATCCCCTGCGCTCGGCGGGCGGAAAGGTGCCACACCCCATCGTCCATACCGGCCTGGAAAAACTCAAGGATGCCGACGCCGTGGAGGCTTGGCTGCAGGGTCGGGAGGATGTCTGGGCGCAACCGAAGATCGATGGCGTGGCGGTCTCCCTGGTTTACCGCAAGGGCCGCCTGCACCAGGCGATCAGCCGCGGCGATGGTGTCCAGGGGCATGACTGGACCACAAATGCGCGCAAGATCGGCGCCATCCCGCAACAACTGCACCAGCCCATAGACCTGGTCGTCCAGGGCGAGCTGTACTGGCGGCTGCTGGACCATGTCCAAGCCAACAGCGGCAGCGTGAACGCCCGCGGCATCATGGCGGGTTTGATGGCGCGCGACAGCTTGACTGTGCATGACGGGATCTATGTCGGCCTGTTTGTCTGGGAGTGGCCTGAAGGACCGGACACCCTGCCCGAGCGAATGACCGCACTGAGTGAGCTGGGGTTCGCCGACACCCGCGACTACAGCCAGCCTGTCCGGGCACTGAGCGATGCCGAGCGCTGGCGCGACCACTGGTATCGCACACCGTTGCCCTTCGCCAGCGACGGAATCGTTCTGCGCCAGAGCCGCCGCCCACCCGCCGACCGCTGGCAGGCCAGGGCGCCGTTCTGGAGCGCGGCCTGGAAATACCCGTATGCCCAGGCTTTGGCCGAAGTGCGCAAGGTGCACTTCAAGGTCGGTCGAACCGGACGTATCACCCCTGTCCTGGAGCTTGAACGCATCCGGCTCGACGACCGGTGGATACGCCGGGTGAGCGTCAGTTCTCTCAAGCGTTGGGAGGCAATGGACATCCGCCCAGGCGACCGGGTCGCCATCAGCCTGGCCGGGCTGACGATCCCACGCCTCGACGAGGTGGTATTGCGCAGCCTCGAACGCCAGGACGTCAATGCCCCCGTGGAGAGCGATCATCACTTCCTGAGTTGCTGGCGAGCGACGCCCGGTTGTGAAAGCCAATTCCTCGCACGCCTGAACTGGCTCAGCGGCAAGCACGGGCTCGCCCTGCCCCATGTCGGCCCCGGCACCTGGGAAAAACTCCTGGCTGCCGGTCGACTCAACGGATTACTGGATTGGTTGACCCTCGATGCCGCCGAGCTTGCTAACATTGGCGGCTTCGGCGAGCGCAGTAGCGCCCGTCTGCTTGCCAGCCTGGACAGCGCCCGGCAACGCCCGTTCGGACAATGGCTCAAGGCCCTGGGCCTGCCGCCCAGCGGTCAGGCACGGCTGGAAGGGCCGTGGCAGAAGCTAGCCGAACGCAGTACCGAACAATGGCAAGCCGAAGCCGGCATCGGACCCGGACGCGCCGCGCAATTGAGCGCCTTTTTCCGCGACCCGCAGGTGCTGGCCTTGAGTGACGAATTACGCATCGCCGGGATCGACGGTTTTTAATCCGAGGCCCGTGTGGTTGAACCCAAGGGGCAAGCATGCGTTCCAACAGCGCACCTGCACCGACCGCTCGCGATTTTTTTTACGGAGTTGCTATGAATTTCCTGTCCCCCGCTGCCCTCCTGCTTTTGTGCAGCGCCATGGCCGCCCCTTTGATGGCGGACGAACAAACCCCGGAACTCACCGGCTGCGCAGCCAAGCGCCAGGGCATCATCAACCAGATCGAACTGGCCAAGTCCCGCGGCAATCAGGATCAACAGGCGGGTCTGGAAACTGCGTTGAACGAAGTCACCACCCATTGCACCGATGCTTCCTTGCGCAAGGAGCGTGAAAACAAGGTGCTCGATGCCAAGCACGAAGTCAGCCGGCGTCAGGCCGACTTGGAAAAGGCCATGAAGAAAGGCGATGCCGAGCGGATCAACAAACGCAAGGACAAGCTGGCTGCCTCCCGCAAGGAGCTGCAGGAAGCGGTGGATGAGTTGGATAAGTAGGTTCTAGCTGCAAGTTTCTAGCTGCAAGCTGCAAGTTCAAAGCGCCACACTTGCAGCTTTCAGCTTGAAGCTTGCAACTGCTCCACCATCAATAATCCCGAAACTCTTTATGACAGGCACTGCACGCATCCTCGACTTTCTGCACCGCCGGCCCAAGGTTGCTGGCCCGGTAGGGCTGGACCTTGCTGACGACCACCAACTCACCGGTGGCGGCCTCAAGGCTGCGGGCCAGTTCCTGGAAGCGCGCCTGTTTTTGCCAGACTTCATCCCGGGCGCTGGTGTGGTCTTGCTCGCGCACTTGCGGGAAGTGTTTCCACGGCGCATGGGACAGTTGATCCAGTTGTGCCGCACCCTCGGCGAAACGTGCGCCGTCAAACGGTACTCGGCCACGCAACATACCGCCCAGTTCCTCGTTGGTCTTGAGCATCTGCTTGAAGATCGTCTTGCGCTGGCCCAGGGGAGAATTGGGATCGACGCCGCCACAGGCGGACAACATCAGACAGGCCAGCATGGCCATGGAAAATCGTTTTACAAACATCTTGGCCTCGGGGCAGGAAACGGCGATTAGTATCCTCGGGTCATCGGTAAAGACCAATGCCCTTATCAACAATACGGGTTGTTCGAGCGCCTGACAGTACTCGAATGGCTGCAAAGGAAATCTTCATGAACAGCCGCATCAAGCCCTGGCACAAAGGCCTGGCATTGACCCTACCGCTGATCGCCCTGTTGGCCGGTTGCAATCGCGGTGAGAAGGTCGAGGAACCGCAGACCCACGCCCTCGCCACCTACGTCAGCGCCCCCTGGGAGGCGTTGCCAACGGTGTCCGATGCAGATCTGCTGGCCGGTTTCGGTTCCTGGCGTAGCGCATGCACCCGGCTCAAGGCCGACGCGGTGTGGGCCGCGACCTGCGCGGCGGCGGCCAACGTGCCGCAGACGGCTGTGGCGGTACGCAACTTTCTGAAACAGAACCTGGATGTCTATGGCCTGCGCTCGGGGGACAACAGCCCCAACGGCCTGATCACCGGTTACTACGAGCCGGTCTATCCCGGCAGTCTCACCCAGACCGCCACGGCGAATATCCCGGTCTACGGTGTGCCGGAAGACATGATCATTGTGTCGCTGGACAGCATCTACCCTGAGCTCAAGGGCAAACGCCTGCGCGGCCGCCTCGAAGGCCGGGTGCTCAAGCCGTACGACGATGCAGCCACCATCGAAACCAACGGGGTGAAGGCGCCGGTCATTGCCTGGCTGACCGACCCCATGAACCTGCAGTTCCTGCAAATCCAGGGCTCAGGGCGCATTCAGCTCGCTGATGGTCGCCAACTGCGCATCGGTTATGCCGACCAGAACGGCCACCCTTACCGCCCCATCGGCCGCTGGCTGGTCGAACAGGGTGAGCTGAAGAAGGAAGACGTGACCATGGGCACCATCAGTGCCTGGGCCAAGGCCAACCCGAAGCGCATTCCCGAATTGCTCGGCAGCAACCCCAGCTACGTGTTCTTCAACCGCAACCCCGACAGCAATGAAGGCCCGCGAGGCTCGTTGAACGTACCGCTGACCGCCGGCTACAGCGTGGCGGTGGACCGCAAGGTGATTCCACTGGGCAGCCTGTTGTGGCTATCCACTACGCGCCCCGACGGCAGCGTCCTGAACCGGCCCGTCGCCGCCCAGGACACCGGCGGTGCAATCACCGGCGAAGTGCGGGCGGACCTGTTCTGGGGCACGGGCGAGGCGGCCGGACAGTTGGCGGGGGATATGAAGCAGCAGGGGCAGATCTGGATGCTCTGGCCCAAGGGCATGGCGTTGCCGTCAGTGCCGCAGGTGGCGAACGCCGCCAATCCCTGAAGAGATGTGGTGATTGTCCCGGCCTCATCGCGAGCAAGCCCGCTCCCACACTGATCTCAGGTCGCTCACAAATATTGTGTTCACTGAGATCAACTGTGGGAGCGGGCTTGCTCGCGAAGAGGCCCGCACAGACGCCAGAAACTCACCAGCCAGGCTCAGACCGAAACAAAGAAGAAACTCAGGACCAACCCCAACCCCACGAACCACACCAGCGACCGCAGAATCGCCCAGTCCGCCAGATAGCAAATGATGTAGAGCAGGCGGCTGGTGATGAACAGCACCGCCAGCACATTGATGGTAACCAGTTCGGCGTTGCCGGCCAGGTGCGCGACGATCACGGCGGCGGCAAAGAACGGGCTGATTTCAAAGCTGTTCAGTTGCGCGGCGAAGGCACGCCGGGGAGCACCTTCCAGCGAGTCGAGAAAATCCCGGGGATCGTGGTTATCCCGTAACCGGTATCTACCACCGGCCTTGGCGATCCCGATACACAGGTAAGGCAGGAGAAAAGCAATCAATACACACCACAGGGCAACTGTCATACCGCATTTTCCTTTTTGGGTTTTATATAAACCGAGCGTCAGGCCCGGTCAGAACTTCATCACCAGCATGCCAACCAACACCAGCCCGCAAGCTAAGAGCCGCGGCAAACCGAAAGGTTCTTTCAGGTAACGCATACCGAACAGCACCACCAGGATCACACTGATCTCCCGCAGCGCCGCCGCTTCGGCGATCGAGCCCAGTTGCATGGCCCACAGCACCAGAGCGTAGCTGAACAATACGCAGAATCCGACCGCCAACCCCAGTCGCCACTGTTCGCGCCAGAACCGCATGAACGCCGGCCGCTTGCTCACCAGCGCCAGTAAAGGGAAAGGCCAGGCGCTGAGCAGCGTGACCCAGACCAGGTAGTCCAGCGGATGGGACCAACGCCGCAAAGCATGCCCGTCGATAAAGGTGTAGCAGCCGATGCACAGGCCGATCAGCGCCACCACCGGCAGCATCGACCAAGGCAGCCGGTCGCCGCCACCGCCCTGCCACAACAGGCAAAGCATGCCGAACGGGATCAGCAAGATACCGATGACCTGCTGGGTCGTCAGGGCTTCACCGGCGAAAATAAACGTCAGGGCCAGCACCACCAGCGGCGACAGACCGCGCATCAGTGGATAGACCAATCCCAGGTCACCCACCCGATAGGCCTGGATCAGCAAATAGCGGTACAACAGCTCGAACGCCGCCGATGCCAGGATCCACGGCCAGATTTCCAAGGGCGGCCATGCCACGAAACCCAGGGCCAACGCGACGAACAGCAGGGCGACGCTGTCCATGCACGCCACCACCAGCAAACGCTCGCCACTGAATTTGATCAGCGTATTCCACGCCGCATGCAACAGCGCCGCCACCAACACTAAGGCCGTTGCAAGCACGGCACGCTCCTTGTCTTGTCCCACCGCCCCGTAGGAGCTGCCGAAGGCTGCGATCTTTTGATCTTTCGCTTCAGACTCAATTGTCGGCGGAAAGATCGCAGCCTCGTTGCACTCGTCAGCTCCTACACCAGTAAGGCTCATGAATTGATTCGCTATCGTTTATACTGCAAACCGATCACGCCGCACTCAGTTGCGCATACACCAATACCAATAATTTTGCTGTTGTCCCGTTCACTCGAACCGGGGCGCCGGCATGCGTATGCCTGATCCGGGCGTCAAGATTACAGACAGAGACCTTGCGCATGCCACTCGCCTTGCTTGCTTTGGCCGTTGCCGCTTTTGGCATCGGCACGACTGAATTCGTCATCATGGGCCTGTTGCCCGATGTCGCCCGGGACCTGGCCGTGAGCATTCCCCAGGCCGGGCTGCTGATCACCGGCTACGCCCTGGGCGTGGTGTTCGGCGCGCCGATCCTGGCGATCGGCACCGCCAACATGCCGCGCAAGGCCACGCTGCTGGGCATGACCCTGATGTTTATCCTTGGCAACGTGCTCTGCGCCCTGGCGCCGAACTACACCACGCTGATGGCCGCCCGGGTCATCACTGCGTTGTGTCACGGCGCGTTCTTTGGCATTGGATCGGTGGTGGCGGCCGGGCTGGTGGCGCCGAACAAACGGGCCCAGGCGATTGCCATGATGTTCACCGGCTTGACCCTGGCCAATGTGCTGGGCGTCCCGTTGGGCACGGCCCTGGGTCAATACGCCGGCTGGCGCTCGACCTTCTGGGCGGTCTCGATCATCGGGGTGATCGCCGCCGTTGCCCAATGGGTCTGGCTGCCCAAGGAAATCCCCATGGACAAGGCCAACCTGGCCAGCGAATTCAAGGTCCTGGGCAAGGTCAACGTGTTGCTTGCCCTGGGCATGAGCGTGCTGGCCTCCACCAGTTTGTTCAGCGTGTTCACCTACATCGCGCCGATCCTGCAGGACATCACCGGTGTCAGCCCCCATGGCATCACCATCATGCTGCTGTTGTTCGGCGTCGGCCTCACGGCCGGCAGCTTCCTCGGCGGACGCTTGGCCGACCGGCGCTTGCTGCCTGCGCTGGTGGGCATGGCCTTGGCCGTGGTGCTGGTGCTGGCCGCGTTCAGCCAGACCAGCCGGTCGGTGATCCCGGCGGCGATCACCCTGGTGCTGTGGGGCGTCTTCGCCTTCGCCCTGTGCCCGATCCTGCAATTGCTGATCATCGACCAGGCCCACGAAGCCCCTAAACTCGGCTCTACGTTGAATCAGAGTGCATTCAACTTGGGCAACGCAGCCGGGGCCTGGATGGGTGGCTTGGTGGTGGGCAGTGGCGCCGACCTGGCGGATTTGCCGTGGACCGGCGCCTTGGTGGGCGGTCTGACCGTACTGGCCGCGTTGTATTTTATTTATCGCCAGCGTCATCGCGGCGTGGCGGCAGGCCTTGCCGACTGAGGGGTGTATTGGTCTCGCTGCGCACCTGTGCGTGGCTGATCAGGGCGAAAATAAAACTGCCACCGATGATGTTCCCCGCCAGGGTCGGCGCGGCGAACACCATCCAGAAATCCTCCCAGGACAATTGCCCGGCAAAGACCAGGTAGGACACTTCGGCCGAGCCGACGACGATGTGGGTGAAGTCCCCGAGCGCCATGAGATAGGTGATCAGGATGATGATCCACATCTTGGCGCTCTCCATGGAAGGAATCATCCACACCATGGTGGCGATCATCCAACCGGAAATGATGCCCTTGGCGAACATCTGGCCAGTGTCGTTCTCCATGACCTTGCGACCGATCTCCAGGAAGGCCAGATCGGTGCGCCGGTCAAAAATCGGCAGATGCAGCATCACATACGCCACCAACAAGGTGCCGCACAGGTTGCCCACCAGCACCACGCCCCATAACCGGAACAATCGACCGAAATTGCCCAAAGTCGGCTTGCTCATGATCGGCAGCACGGCGGTCAGGGTGTTTTCGGTGAACAATTGCTGGCGCGCGAGAATCACCGCTAGAAAGCCGGCGCAGTAGCCGAAACTGGCGATCACCTTGAAGCCTTCGTGGTCCGGCAGGCGAGAGTTGAGCAACCCCATCGCCATCAGCGACAACCCCATGGTCAAACCCGCCGCCAGGGCCGACCACCAGAGCGCAGCGATACTGCGCTCCAGCTCCTGATTGCCCTGGGTGCGGATGATTTCATGCAACACGGCCGCTCGCGGCGGCTGGTTACGGTCGACTTCGTGCTGCTCCTGAGCCGAAAGGTCAGGGGTCTTGCCTTCTTTGTGGGTGTCCATACAGCTCCTGAAGCCGCGGCGTGATGTACCTACGACACGCGGCGTCCAGCGCTGTTCAGTTACCTCAGCCTGAAACCGCTATCGCGAGCAGGCTCGCTCCCACAGGGGGACGGCGGTGAACACAAATCCCGTGATCACCCCAAAATAATGTGGGAGCGGGCTCGCTCGCGAAAGCGCCGGGTCAGCTTGCATCGGGGCTGAATGTGCAGCCGCCTTCGCGAGCAAGCCCGCTCCCACAAGGGGATGGGGGATGAACACAAATCGGGTGATCAACCCGGGCCCCTTGTGGGAGCGAGCCTGCTCGCGATAGGGGCGCCGCCGATCTCACTCGACGACATCGTCCTTGAACTGGTCCTTGACGTACTTGATCTCGGTCCGCCCATGAGGCGCGGGCAGGCCGTCTTCACCGAGGTTGACGAAGACCATTTTTTCCACCGTCAGGATGCTCTTGCGGGTGATTTTGTTGCGCACCTCGCAGGTCAGGGTGATGGACGTGCGACCAAACTCGGTGGCGGTGATGCCCAGCTCGATGATGTCGCCCTGGCGCGAAGCGCTGACGAAATTGATTTCCGAAATGTACTTGGTGACTACGCGCTGGTTGCCGAGCTGCACGATCGCGTAGATCGCCGCCTCCTCGTCGATCCAGCGCAACAGGCTGCCGCCGAACAGTGTGCCGTTGGGATTGAGGTCTTCGGGCTTGACCCATTTGCGGGTGTGGAAATTCATGTGCACTCCTGAGCGTCTGGCCGATGGATTGCCGCATCATGGCAGACCCCACGGCCGGGCTCTACGTCGCGGCCCCTATGACGATCATCGGCAATTTCGATTTGCCGACAGAAACCCTTTTGGAAGATCCGATTAGCCCGTTATAATCGCCACCGCTTTACCGGTCCACCCTTTGGACCGTCCCGCCACCTGTCCGAGGGGCGCTGCAGCAGGCTCGACCTGTCAGGCTCGGATGGGGCGTTGTTTGTACGGGGCTACCCGCGCGGACACTAAACGCACAACGGCGCCCATTCGCATACATTACGAATGGAGGCTCTTCATGAGCGCTGTCATCACGCCTGCTGCTTTTTCCGACTACAAAGTCGCCGACATGTCCCTGGCTGCCTGGGGCCGTCGCGAAATCATCATCGCCGAATCCGAAATGCCAGCCCTGATGGGTCTGCGCCGCAAGTACTCTGGCGAACAGCCATTGAAGGGCGCAAAAATCCTCGGCTGCATCCACATGACCATCCAGACCGCCGTGCTGATCGAAACCCTGGTTGCCCTGGGTGCCGAAGTGCGTTGGTCGTCCTGCAACATCTTCTCAACCCAGGACCAGGCCGCTGCCGCCATCGCCGCCGCCGGCATCCCGGTATTCGCCTGGAAAGGCGAGACCGAGCAAGAGTACGAGTGGTGCCTGGAGCAGACCATCCTCAAGGATGGCCAGCCATGGGACACCAACATGATCCTCGACGACGGCGGCGACCTGACCGAGCTGCTGCACAAGAAATACCCGGCCGTGCTGGACAAGGTCCACGGCGTGACCGAAGAAACCACCACCGGCGTGCACCGCCTGCTGGACATGCTGGCCAAGGGCGAGCTGAAAATCCCGGCCATCAACGTCAACGACTCGGTGACCAAGAGCAAGAACGACAACAAGTACGGCTGCCGTCACAGCCTCAACGACGCCATCAAGCGCGGCACCGACCACTTGCTGTCCGGCAAGCAGGCCCTGGTGATCGGCTACGGTGACGTGGGCAAGGGTTCGGCCCAGTCCCTGCGCCAGGAAGGCATGATCGTCAAGGTGTCCGAAGTCGACCCGATCTGCGCCATGCAGGCCTGCATGGACGGTTTCGAGCTGGTTTCGCCGTTCATCGACGGGATCAACGACGGCACCGAAGCCAGCATCGACAAGGCCCTGCTGGGCAAGATCGACCTGATCGTGACCACCACCGGCAACGTCAATGTCTGCGATGCCAACATGCTCAAGGCCCTGAAGAAGCGCGCCGTGGTCTGCAACATCGGCCACTTCGACAATGAAATCGACACCGCTTTCATGCGCAAGAACTGGGCATGGGAAGAAGTGAAGCCGCAGGTCCACAAGGTGCACCGCACCGGCGCTGGCAGCTTCGACCCACAGAACGACGACTACCTGATCCTGCTGGCCGAAGGCCGCCTGGTGAACCTGGGCAACGCCACCGGTCACCCAAGCCGCATCATGGACGGTTCGTTCGCCAACCAGGTCCTGGCCCAGATCTTCCTGTTCGGCCAGAAATACGCCGACCTGTCGCCAGCCCAGAAAGCCGAGCGCCTGACCGTGGAAGTGTTGCCAAAGAAACTCGACGAAGAAGTGGCCCTGGAAATGGTCCGCGGTTTCGGCGGCGTGGTCACCCAACTGACCAAGCAACAGGCTGACTACATCGGCGTCACCGTCGAAGGCCCGTTCAAGCCGCACGCTTATAGGTACTGACAGCAGCTGCGAGCTTTGAGCCTCAAGCTGCAAGTAAGAACGGTTGTTTACTTGCGACTTGAGGCTTAAGGCTTACTTCTTCATCGCTATTACGCAGCCGCGAGCTGCAAGCTTAAGCACAAGAATTCGGCGCACCGCCCTCTTGCAGCTTGTAGCTTGTAGCTTTTAGCTGGAGGCCCCTCCATGTCCCAAGACCGTCGCTACAGCTTCGAGTTCTTCCCGACGAAGACCGATGCTGGGCATGAAAAACTGATCGCCACTGCCCGCCAGTTGGCCAGCTACAACCCCGACTTCTTCTCCTGCACCTACGGCGCCGGCGGCTCGACCCGTGACCGCACCCTGAACACCGTGTTGCAGCTCGAAAGCGAAGTCAAAGTCCCGGCCGCTCCGCACCTGTCCTGCGTGGGTGACAGCAAGGACGACCTGCGCAGCCTGTTGACCCAGTACAAGGCCGCTGGCATCAAGCGCATCGTTGCCCTGCGTGGCGACCTGCCGTCGGGCATGGGCATGGCCAGCGGCGAGCTGCGCCACGCCAATGAACTGGTGAGCTTCATTCGTGAAGAAACCGGCGATCACTTCCACATCGAAGTGGCGGCGTATCCGGAAATGCACCCGCAAGCGCGCAATTTCGAAGACGATCTAAACAACTTCGTGCGCAAGGCCAACGCTGGCGCCAACAGCGCGATCACCCAGTATTTCTTCAACGCCGACAGTTATTTCTACTTCGTCGAACGTATCCGCAAGCTGGGCGTCGATATTCCGGTCGTGCCGGGAATTATGCCAATCACCAACTACAGCAAGCTGGCGCGCTTCTCTGACGCCTGCGGCGCGGAAATCCCACGCTGGATCCGCAAACAGCTGGAAGCCTATGGCGATGATTCCTCAAGCATCCAAAGCTTCGGCGAAGACGTCATCACGCAAATGTGTGAGCGTTTGTTGCAAGGTGGTGCACCGGGGCTGCATTTCTATACCCTTAATCAGGCCGAGCCCAGCCTTGCGGTATGGAACAACCTGAAACTGCCACGTTAAATGACTTAATGCGGCGGTACAAAGAGGCCTTGGCGAAACCCAAGGCCTTTTTTTTAGTAAAACATCTGGAGGATTGCAGTAGATGCCTAATGGTCCCAGGCTAAAGACCCCACAACTCATCTATCTGGTCTACGGGGCCGAAACCTACCACCAAGAAGCGTTGTTCAGCATCGCCAGCGCGTTGGCCGGCCTGCGCAAGACGCCGCATGAAGCGCTGGATATCCAGGTGTTCACTGACAATCTCGCACCGTATGAAGGACTTCCGGTGCGTTTGCGGCCGCTGGACAATGAGACCCGCCAGGCCTGGATCGAGCCCCACGGGTATCACTTCCGTGCCAAGCACGTGGTGATGCAGAAAGTACTCGAAGAAGCCGAAGTGGCGCTATTGATCGACACCGACACGTTTTTCCATTGCTCACCGCTCGAACTGTTTCGCCGCGTCCAGCCCGGCACACTGCTGTGCAATGCCTTTGGCATGACTTATGGCGCCAACAAGGACGCCGGGCTTTACCTGACACTGGCCGACACACTGCGCCAACGGCAACTGGCGGACGACGACATGTCCTTGTTGAACTCCGGAGTCATTGGCCTCAACTGCGTCGACGCGGAAGTCCTGGACCGTTCGATCGCCCTGATGGATGAACTGTATCCGTTGGCGAAGGGCGCCTACACGCTGGAAGAATTCTGCCTTTCGGTGGCGGCCTATCGCTCGGTGCAGGTGCGCGAGTGCCCGGACCTGATCCACCACTATTGGAGCCGCAAGCAGTTGTTCCGCGCCAAGACCAAGGCCTGGCTCGACAAACACCGTACCGCGCCGATTTGCCAGCAGGCACTGGATGAAACCGGACTCGTCACCGCCACCCTGCCCCGGCCGCCAACCTTCCAGCGTCTGGCCTACAAGTTCATCACCCTCGGGCTGCCCAGCCATAAACGCCAGTTCATGCGCGAAATTCTCTATGGCTGCTACCGCCATACCAACGAATTCGATCAGGCCTGCGCCCCGGTCTGGTGGGAAAAGGCCCTGGAAAACGTCGAACAACGCCTGAAAAAATCGTTGCAAGACCACGAACTCAAGCGCTGGCTCGATCATCCTCTGATTCGCCTCGTGCTGGGTGAGCGCCGCGAAGCCATCTATGCGCACCTGATGCAAGCAAAAGGCAATTAGTGGCCTGCGTGGTAGTTCGCTGATTGCTACTAGGGGCGCGGGCCAGAGCGCTCTAGCTATTTGATGAGCTCTCGTCGTAACCTCAGGGCATGTCCGTCATTGTCCAGCTGCTGACCGCCTTTCTTCTCTTGTGCCTGAGCCTGACCGCCCAGGCCGAGAAGCTGCGCATTGTCACCGAGCCCTGGGCCCCGTATGTCTACGAAGAGAACGGCAAGATGCTCGGCCTGGACTTCGAAACCACGGCCATTGTGTTCAAGCGCCTGGGCATCGACGTGGAATGGCAGTTCCTGCCCTGGAAGCGTTGCCTGGCGATGCTCGAACAGGGATTGGCGGACGGCGCGCTGGACATTTTCCACAGCAATGAACGCGATGCGACGCTGCTTTATCCCAGCGAACCGCTATCGGACGTGGAATTCGTGATGTTCTACGCCAACGCCCGGCCCCACCCATTTCGCACACTCGATGACCTGGCAGGCCTGACGGTTGGCACCTCGCCTGGCTACCTGTACAGCCAGGCCTTCAGTGAGTCACCCCTGTTCAGACGTGAAGCGGCGCCCACCCACGAAGCCAATTTCGGCAAGTTGCAACTGGGCCGGATCGACCTGCTCATCACCGACCGCAGGGTCGGTCGGCATGTGCTCGAACAAATGCAACTGGGCGACCAGATCACCGAAAACCCGATGGTAGTGAGCCGTCAAAGCCAATACCTGGCGGTGCGGCGCAACGCCGGCATGGATTTGTTGGTGCAACGCTTCGGTGCCGAACTCAAGCGTTTCAAGCGCGAACCGGCCTATGCTGAACTGAGCGCCCGCTACGGCGCCGCCCCCCTGGCGAAGGCCACTCACCCAGCCGGTTCAGTGCTGAAATAAACCGTTGAGCAGCAGGAAAGCGGCGCGCGGCGTTTGCTCTGTTATACTCCGGCCTTCCCGCCAGGCTCACGCCCGGACGCCCGGTCTTGCAAAAGGCATCCCGACACCGCTACAGCGCAGCCAAACAGCCCGCGCGAGCCTTGTCCGGACCCGCCCTTGAGGCCCGGCAGGACCGGACGGGATGACGTCTTTTTGTTGAACGTCATTCGCGCCCGGCAAGACTATCCCATTGGGCCAGGCCCTCACTAAAACAGGATTACTCATGTCCTTTGCTTCCCTCGGTCTCTCCGAGGCTTTAGTCGGCGCCATCGAAGCCGCCGGCTATACCCAGCCTACCCCGGTGCAACAGCGGGCCATTCCCGCCGTGTTGCAAGGTCGCGACCTGATGGTCGCGGCGCAGACAGGTACTGGCAAAACCGGCGGTTTCGCCCTTCCGATCCTGGAGAGGTTGTTTCCTAACGGTCACCCAGACAAATCCCAGCGTCATGGCCCGCGCCAACCGCGCGTGCTGGTCCTGACCCCCACCCGCGAACTGGCGGCCCAGGTACACGAGAGCTTCAAGATCTACGCTCGCGACCTGAAGTTCGTCAGCGCCTGCATTTTTGGCGGCGTTGGCATGAACCCCCAGGTCCAGGCCATGTCCCGTGGCGTCGATGTTCTGGTGGCCTGCCCCGGTCGCCTGCTCGACCTGGCCGGCCAGGGCAGCGTCGATTTGTCCCACGTCGAAATCCTCGTACTGGACGAAGCCGACCGCATGCTCGACATGGGCTTTGTCCATGACGTGAAGAAAGTCCTCGCCCGCCTGCCTGCCAAGCGCCAGAACCTGCTGTTTTCGGCGACGTTCTCCAAGGACATCACCGACCTGGCCGGCAAGCTGCTGCACAACCCGGAGCGCATCGAAGTCACGCCGCCGAACACCACGGTCGAGCGGATCGAGCAGCGCGTGTTCCGCCTGGCGGCCAGCCACAAGCGTGCCCTGCTGGCGCACCTGATTACCGCCGGCGCCTGGGAACAGGTCCTGGTCTTCACCCGCACCAAGCACGGCGCCAACCGCCTGGCCGAGTACCTGGACAAACATGGCCTGCCGGCCGTGGCGATCCATGGCAACAAGAGCCAGAACGCTCGCACCAAAGCCCTGGCCGATTTCAAGGCCGGCGAAGTGCGCATCCTCGTGGCCACCGACATCGCGGCCCGTGGCCTGGACATCGACCAGTTGCCCCACGTGGTCAACTTCGAGCTGCCGAACGTCGATGAAGATTACGTGCACCGTATCGGCCGTACCGGCCGGGCCGGTCGTTCCGGCGAGGCGATTTCCCTGGTCGCGCCGGACGAAGAAAAGCTGCTCAAAAGCATCGAGCGCATGACCAAGCAGAAAATCGCCGACGGCGACCTGATGGGCTTCGATGCCAGCACTATCGAGGCCGAAAAGCCTGAAGTGCGCGAACGTCCGGACGTGCGCAATCCGCGCAACGCCCGTGGCCCGCGCGGCGACGGCCCGAATGGTGGCGGTGGCGGCGGCGGTCGCAAAGACAAAGGCAAGGACAAGGGCAAGGAAAAATCGGCCAGCAACAGCAATGGCCGCGGCGAACGCCCTGCCCGCGAGCAAAAGCCCCGTGAAGGCACCCCGGCCCGTGAACAGCAGCGCCCGGCACCGCGCGCCGCAGCCGATCGTGCTCCGGACGAGTTCCTGGATGACGATGTCGATAACTTCGGTAATCGCGTCGACTACGTGCCGCAGCAGAAACCGGCCCAAGGCCGCGGTCGCCGCCCAGGCGCCCCGGCACAGGGCGCAGGTGCAGGTGCTCCGCGCACCGGCCAGCCACAAGGTCGCCAGAACGGTCCGCGCAACAGCAACGGCTCGTCCACCGGCACGCCACCGGCCAAGCGCAACGGCCCACGCAACGGTGCCCCGCGTGACGGCCAGGCCCGTCGCGACGACACTCGCCCGCGCCGTCCTGCCCGTGACGATCAGCCTCGTCAGGAACCCGCCGTGCAGAACCCGCGCAGCAGCCAGCCGAAGATCATGCACAAGGAATCGAAAGCCGATCGTTTCCCGACGCCTGAACAGCTGGATCAACTGCCCAGCCGTCCACGGGGCGAAAAGCCGGCCTTGCTGACACGCAATCGCTGAGTTTTCCCAAGCTGTAAAAATGCCCCAGGTCTCGCGACCCGGGGCATTTTTTTGGCCCAACACATTTCCAAATGTGGGAGCAACTGTCTTGGATGGTTTATTTAGCCATCGTTTCCAGGGACAGCAAGACTCCCACAGCTCCAGGCCATGCAAAATCTGAGGGGATCTCCGTGATCGCAATTTAGGCGACGAGGCCCTTCCACTCAGAACCATCCCGGATCATTGCGTTTAGTCGTACCAACAAGACCCGCATACATGCGATGAGCGCAACCTTGGCGCATTTACCTTTCTCGCGTAGCGCCTTATACCGGGCATTGAAGTCAGGCTGATACCTGATCACAGACCAGCAGGCCATGTACAAAGCGCGCCTAGCGGCGAACCTACCTCCGCTGATGTAGCGTTTGCCTTTGTGCGTGCCGCTATCGTCGTTGTAGGGGGCGATGCCTGCCAATGCAGCGATTTGACGCCGACCAACCTCGCCGAGCTCAGGAAGATAGGCCATTACACTGGCCGCCGTAACCAAACCGATCCCCTTGACCGAACGCAAACAAGTAACTTTTTCACGGTCCAGGCTTTCAGCGCTTTGACGGATCAATTTTTCTATCAACTTAACGGCTTCACACAGATAGTCGATATGACTCTGCAACGCGGGTTTGACTGCCTCAGACGACGCAGTCTTAAGCCTGCGCTTGTCGTCATCTCTCTGCTGAACAAAGTTTTCCCGTTGCTGGACCAGTGCGCGCAAGTCGTCCTGTTCGACACTTGTGATCCGGCTGTTGGCAGATTTGATAACCGCTGCAAATTGCGCCAGGAGGCGCGCATCTATGGGGTCGGTTTTAGCCTGTTGTCCCATTGCTTTGGCAAAGCTCTTGGCTCGGCAAGGGTTGATCCGAATAACCTCAAACCCTGCTGCCTGAAGCGCTTTCATGACGTTTCGTTCGTAACCGCCTGTGGCTTCCAGCAACACGCGACCGACCTGATGGAGCAACAGCCAACTAATTAATCCAGGAAAATCACCCTCGGCGTTAGGGCAACTCACCCCGACATCTAACAGATCAACCTGAACCTGAAGGCTGTCTTTGGAAACATCAATACCTGCTGGATAGGAAAACATAGCCAAACCCTCTTACACTCAAGATGAGAGCGCTCTGGCTTGGCCCACGCTTGTAACTGTTCGAGGTGGGCTCGTTCAACTGTTCGGGCTCAATGACCAGAGTGGAGAGGTGAGTGGCAGCATGGGCTCCCACACGTGCTTTAAGCACTCCGGGCGTTCAGCTTGCCACCCACCGCTCTCACCCTCAGTCTAATCGCGATGCAAGACACAAGCGGGCTTGCTCGCGAATGCGGTCTATCAGGCAATACTTTATCGACTGACCCACCGCATTCGCGAGCAAGCCCGCTCCCACAAAGGATCCTGCGCTGTTTGTCAGATTACATGTGGCAACAAAAAACGCCCCTGATCGCAAGACCAGGGGCGTTTTTTTGTCAGGCGCGAAAGTTACTTCGCTTTGACACCTTCGAACGAGACGTACAGTTCGACCGCGTCGGATTTTGGACCCAGGTCTTTCTGCTTGCCGAAGTCAGAACGCTTGATGGTAGTGGTGCCTTCGAAGCCGGCACGGTAGCCGCCCCACGGGTCCTTACCTTCGCCCAGGAAAGTCGCCTTGACCACGACCGGCTTGGTCACGCCCAGCAGGGTCAGGTCACCGGTCACATCGGCGGTGTTTTCGCCGGTGGACTTGACGCTGGTGGACACGAACGTGGCCTTGCCGAATTTGCTGGCATTCAAGAAGTCAGCGCTGGCGATGTGCTTGTCGCGTTCAGCGTGGTTGGTGAATACGCTGGCGGTGTTGACGTTGAACTCGATCTTGCTGGCTTCAGGCTTGGCGGCGTCGAAGCTGAACTTGCCGTCGATGTCCTTGAAGGTACCGGTGATGTAGCTATAGCCCAGGTGGCTGATCTTGAAGTCGACGAAGGCGTGCTGGCCTTCCTTGTCGACCACGTAGTCGGCAGCCATGGCCTGGCCGGCGGACAGCAGGGCAGAACCGATTGCCAGGGCGGCGAGCGTCTTTTTCAACATGCTTTCTATTCCTTTGGAGTCGAGGTTGAACATCAGGCTTCGCGCCCCAGCATTCGCTTGAGAGTCGCGTCACGGTCGATAAAGTGGTGTTTCAATGCTGCCAACGCATGAAGGCCGGAAAAAATTACCAACGCCCATGCCAGGTAAAAGTGGATCTGGCCGGCGACGTCTGCCTGATCGGGCAGTCCGGACACCAGCGCGGGTACTTCAAACAAGCCAAACACCGGAATCCCGACACCGTCTGCGGTGGAAATCAGGTAACCGGCAATCATCACGGCGAACAACCCGAGATACAGTGCACTATGGCCAAGCTTGGCGCCGACGCGGGTCAGGCGTCCGTAGGTTTCCAGGGTCGGTGGCGGCGGGCTGACAAAACGCCAGATCACCCGCAGCAGCATGACCGCCAGCAGCACCAGGCCGATGCTCTTGTGCAGGTCCGGCGCGTCTTTGCGCCAGGTGCTGTAGTAGTCCAGGCCGACCATCCACAGGCCCAGGGCGAACAACCCATAGACCGCCAGGGCTACGCCCCAGTGCACAGCGATACTGACCCAGCCATAGCGAGAAGAAGAGTTGCGAAGCTGCATTGCTCATATCCTGTAAAAACTGCGATCAAGACTAGCGAGTTATCTATCGATTTAAAGCGGAAAATTTCGCTTTGAAATATCGAGAAATACGATCATCAGTCTGGAGGGGGTGGGTTAAGGAAAGATTAAAGCGAATGCGCTACGTAATGGCGAGCGGGAGCCGGGCATTCAGCTGGGCTGGAAGGCGTAATCGTGAGCAGGCTTGGTCCTACCAAAGCCCGCGTGGCGGCAGCATCTGATGCCTTGCAATCGCGTGGTAGGGAGTCTGCTCACCTATTGACGCATTCAGACCTGTAAGGATCCATGTCGCATCTATAAGTTAATTGAGGATCGTGCTTTTTCAGCACCATATGGCCATCAGCAGTGCAACCACTGACACCGAATACTGCCAACAGCATTAAAGCCGCTATCAATTTCATATTCACCCCAGCTTTACGAGGTAAAAATTGTAAGTTATTAGTTTACCGAGCATTCAGGCTTGTATGGGTCAAACGTGCACTTGTAAGCCAACTGAGGGTCTCGTTTGGGAATCACCGGAATCATCAGAGGATCCCGGCATTCGCCATACACACACCCATACATCGAAACCAATACGACCATTGTCATGAATATTTTCATACGCGCGCTCCTGTGTTTAGGAGAGCCTAGATTCATGGCTTGGCCCGCTCTATCGCCTGCTTCCGGTTAAAGGGTGGGAAGTTTCCGATATATCGTCGAGGCGTGTAGGACGTCAGCGTGCCGTGGCGAGGGAGCTTGCTCCCGCTGGGCTGCGCAGCAGCCCCAAAACAGGGACGCTTCGCGACCCAGCGGGAGCAAGCTCCCTCGCCACGGGTTTGTCGGCTGCCTTAAGTGAACAGCATTCGGCCTTTGTGCCGCGCTCTTTCCACCTGACCGTTACTGAGCCTTGGTCTCAGTAGCTGTCGCCGGTTTGACGGCTGGCTTCTTCACCGGCTCGGCCTTTTTCACCGGAGCCTTGGCCGGGGCTTTTTTAACTGGAGCCTTGGCAGCCGGTTTTTTCGCCGCAGGTTTGGTCGTTGCTTTCTTGGCTGGCTCAACCTTCGCCGGGGCCGGCGCGGGAGGTTCCACCGGGGCCGGTGCCGGGGCGGGCGCGGGCGTTGGCGCTGGCGGCGGGGCTACCGGCTCTGGCGCCTTTACCGGCTCCGGCTTCTTGTCGTCATCCGAACCGCCAAACAGGTTGCTGAAGAAGTTGCGCTTCTTCGCCGCCACCGCACCGGCCGCCGCTGCGGCAACCGGTGCCACCTTGGCCGGTTCGAACGACTTGCCGGCCGCCAGGTCTTGAACCTGGCTGGCTGCCCGCTCGCCGCTGCGCAACGCGCCTTCCAGGGTGCCTGGGTACAAGGTGTCGGTGTGTTCACCGGCAAAGGCTACGCGCTGCAACGGCTTTTCCCACAGGCGCCAGTACTTGCTGATCTGACCGGGGCCAAAAGCCAGGTAGGCGCCGCCCATGGACGGGTCAGTGCTGTAGCGGCGGATCTCATAACCGGTGAACGCGCCACGGGCCTGTGGATAAAATGCGTGCAGGCGGATCAGCACCTGATCGACCATCTGCTTGTCGCCGAAGGCCTGCATTACCCGGGCATTGTCGCCGGAGAGGTTGATGACCACGTTGGCACCGCCCTTCATGGCCGGCTCGATCCACATCATGCCCAGGCCGGCGTTGCTGTAGATCTCGCCCGACATGCGCGCCTTGCTGTCCCAGACCGGGGTCTTGAACTTGAGCATGATCTGGTCGCGCCAGCCGTAGTTGGTGCCTTTGATCGCGCCTTGATGCTGGGCGTCCAGGGCCGGGGTCAACTGGATCTTGTTCAGCGCCCGCAATGGCACCGCCAGCACCACGTAGTCAGCCTGGTAGCCCACGCTGCCGACCTTGACGGTCACGCCGTCCTTGTCCTGGGAGATGGCCGACACGGGCGAGCTGGTCTTGATGGTTTTCAGTTGCTTGACGAACGCCTGGGCCAGGACCGGACTGCCACCGAGCAGGCGCGAGGCCCGCCGGTCGCGGTCGGACACGCCGCGATAGACACGGTTCTGCTGGGCGAAATACAGCAGCGACAGGCGCGAAGGCTCGTCGTACCGGGTGCGAATTTCCTGGTTCACCAACTGACGGGCCGTGGCCGGTAGTTGCAAACGGTCGAGCCAGTTGGACACGGTGATCTGGTCCAGCGCATGCAAGGTGTTGGTGGCCGCTGGGTTCTGCGGGTCATCGATGGAGCGTGCCAGGTCGTCCAGGGTGGTTTCGTAGCGCTTGAGGGCTTCGGCGGTAGCTGGTTGTTTGGTCGCCAGGTCCGCGGCGGTGAAATACGTACCGTCGATCAGGTAGCTGGGGGTCCGCACGAATTCCGGGGCCGGCGTGGTGCTCAGCTTGAAGGTGGAGACGTACTTGTTCAGCACCGGCTGCGTCTTCTCGTTGCCGATCCACTCGCTGGTGGCCATGCCCGAGCGACCGCCCAGGCTCGGCTTGGCTTCCAGCAGGGTCACGGCCCAGCCCTTGTTCTGCAGCTCATAGGCAGCCGTCAGTCCCGCCAGGCCGCCGCCGATGACGATGGCCGTCGGTTGCTTGTCCTTGGCCAGCGCCGAAACGCTGAACAGCCCTATCACCACCAGCGCACAGGCGCGCAGCCAACCAGCAGACATTCAACGAACTCCGGATTAAAACCTAGGAAATTTTCAGCTTTCGAGCCAGTCGGCTCGCGGTTTTTCGAGCCAGTCGGCCCAGGGAACGGCGAAGAATACGTCAGCCATCAAAACGCCGCCAGCGACGTCTATCGCCTCGCTCAAAGTAGCTGGAATGACACAATGGGTTGTCCCCACGGTCGCCATTGCATAGGCTTGCGCGATTGTTTTGCCCGCGCCCGCCGCGAGCCGCCTCGAGGAGACTGTACATGGGCCTGAATAACCAGTGGATGCAACGTGACCTCGCGGTGCTGTGGCATCCCTGCACCCAGATGAAAGACCACGAACAGCTGCCCCTGATCCCCATCAAGCGCGGTGAAGGCGTGTGGCTGGAAGATTTCGAAGGCAAGCGCTACCTCGATGCCGTCAGTTCCTGGTGGGTCAACGTGTTCGGCCACGCCAACCCGCGCATCAACCAGCGCATCAAGGACCAGGTCGATCAACTGGAGCATGTGATCCTTGCCGGTTTCAGCCACCAGCCGGTGATCGAGCTGTCCGAGCGCTTGGTAAAAATGACGCCCGAAGGCCTGACCCGGTGCTTCTACGCCGATAACGGCTCGTCCTGCATCGAAGTAGCGATGAAGATGAGCTTCCACTACTGGATCAATCGCGGCCAGCCGGACAAGAAGCGCTTCGTCACCCTGAGCAACAGTTACCACGGCGAAACCATCGCGGCGATGTCGGTGGGCGACGTGCCGTTGTTCACGGAAACCTACAAGGCGTTGCTGCTGGACACGATCAAGGTGCCGAGCCCCGACTGCTACCACCGCCCCGAAGGCATGGGTTGGGAGGAGCATTCGCGGAATATGTTCGCCGCCATGGAGCAGACCCTGGCCGAGCACCACGACACGGTGGCGGCGGTGATCGTCGAGCCGCTGATCCAGGGCGCCGGCGGCATGCGCATGTACCACCCGGTGTACCTGAAACTGCTGCGCGAGGCCTGCGACCGCTACGGCGTGCACCTGATCCACGACGAAATCGCCGTCGGCTTCGGCCGCACCGGGACGATGTTCGCCTGTGAGCAAGCCGGCATCACCCCGGATTTCCTCTGCCTGTCCAAGGCCCTGACCGGCGGTTACCTGCCGCTGGCGGCGTGCGTGACCACCGACGAGGTCTACAGCGCGTTCTACGACGACTACCCGACCTTGCGCGCCTTCCTGCATTCCCACAGCTACACGGGCAACCCGCTGGCCTGCGCGGCGGCCCTGGCGACGCTGGATATCTTCGAAGAAGACAACGTCATCGAAAACAACCGAGCCCTGGCCCAACGCATGGCCAGCGCGACCGCCCACCTGGCCGACCATCCGAACGTCGCCGAGGTGCGCCAGACCGGCATGGTGCTGGCCATCGAGATGGTCAAGGACAAGGCCAGCAAGACCGCTTATCCATGGCAGGAACGCCGCGGCCTGGCCGTGTTCCAGCATGCCCTGGAGCGCGGTGCATTGTTGCGACCGCTGGGCAGCGTGGTGTATTTCCTGCCGCCGTATGTCATCACCCCCGAGCAGATCGACTTCCTCGCCGAAGTGGCCAGCGAAGGCATCGACATCGCCACCCGGGACAAGGTCAGCGTGGCGGTGCCGAAGGACTTTCACCCGGGTTATCGCGATCCGGGCTGACGACAAATTTCTCTGTGGCGAGGGAGCTTGCTCCCGCTGGGCCGGTCCGACGCTTCGGGCGAAGCGGCCCCTCTTGGCGATTGCTGCGCAATCGAGCGGGAGCAAGCTCCCTCGCCACAAAAGCTCCCTCGCAGCAATGTCGAATTCAGATTCAATAGAGAACAAAACATGAGACTGTCCCGCTTCTTCATCGACGCCCCCCTGGGCCTCGGCGACCACGAACTGCCTGAAGCCCAGGCCCACTACATAGGCCGAGTGCTGCGCATGGCCGAGGGCGATGCGGTGCAGGTGTTCGACGGTTCCGGCCAGGAGTTTCGCGGCACCCTGGCCGAAGTCGGCAAGAAACGCGTGCGGGTGCAACTGGACGAACAGTTCGCCGGACAACCTGAATCGTCGCTGCGTATTCACCTCGGCCAGGGCCTGTCCCGGGGCGAGCGCATGGACTGGGCGATCCAGAAGGCCACGGAATTGGGGGTCAGCGAGATCACACCGATTTTCAGCGAGCGCTGCGAAGTGCGCCTCAAGGACGAGCGCGCCGACAAACGCTTGCTGCACTGGCGCCAGGTGGCGATCAGCGCCTGCGAACAGTGCGGACGCTCGACCGTGCCGGTGATCCACCCGCCGCTGTTGCTGGCGGACTGGTTGAAGCAGGCCGAGGCCGAACTGAAACTGGTACTGCACCCGGTGGCCGAGCCGCTGGTCAGCCATGACAAACCGTCCACACTGGCCTTCCTGATCGGCCCCGAGGGCGGCTTGTCGGATGCCGAGGTCGAGCAGGCCAAGTCCGCCGGCTACCACGCTGCCCGCCTCGGCCCACGCGTGCTGCGTACCGAAACCGCGCCGGTAGTGGCGTTGGCGGTGGCGCAGCAGTTGTGGGGGGATTTCTAAGGCTCCGCCCCCATTGAAGATGCCAATTAATGTGGGAGCGGGCTTGCTCGCGAAGGCGGTGTGTCAGCCAGCATCAATCTTGACTGACACACCGCCTTCGCGAGCAAGCCCGCTCCCACAAGGGCTCAGCGGTGCATGACACTTACTGCACCGGCTCACTCGTCGGCTTGGCAATGATCGCCTTCAACTCGCTGGTCATCGGAAATTCCAGGTTCAGGCCTTTGGGTGGAATCGGTTTCTGGAACCAGCGGTCGTAGATCTCGTTGATCTCCCCCGACTTGTACAAATCGGCCAGGGTCGCGTTGACCAATGCCAGGAATTGCGGGTCGTCCTTGCGCACCATGCAGCTGTAGATCTCCCGCGATTGCTCCTGCCCCACCACCACCCACTTGTGCGGGTCGCGGGCCTTGGCCCGTTCGCCGTAGAGCAGCGCATCGTCCATGTAGAACGCCGCCGCCCGGCCGGTCTCGAGCATCTGGAAGGACTCGCCGTGGTCCTTAGCGCTGATGATGAACATGTCGGCCTTGTTGTCCTGGTTGTAGCTTTTCAGGAACCGTTCATTGGTGGTGCCGGCGGTGGTCACCACGTTCTTGCCGCGCAGGTCGGCGAAACTGCGAATGCCGCTATCCCTGGCCGTAAGCAACTGGCCCTTCACGTAGATAAAACCATAGGAAAACGCCACTTGCTTCTGCCGCTCGGCCGTCACCCCGGTGGAGCCACACTCCAGGTCCACGGTGCCGTTCTGCACCAGTGGAATGCGGGTCTGGGAGGTAACCAGGTTGTACTTCACATTCAGTTGCGGTAACGCCAGTTGCTGCTTGATGCGCTCGACGATCTTGCCCGCCAGTTCCACCGAATAACCCATCGGTTTGCCGCTGTTATCCGCGACATAGGAAAACGGCACCGAGGCGTCGCGATAGCCCAGGGTGATGGTCTTGCTGCTAGCGATCTTGCCCAGCGTGCCCGCCGTTGGCGCCTCATTGGCAAAAGCCGCGGCGCTCAATAGCAGGCTCAGGGTGCAGCCGATCAACGTGATTTTTTGCATTGTTATTCTCCGTTGGGTAAGTCAGCCGGCGCGGGGCGTCAGGCCCTGCAAGTCGATGGAAGGTGTGTGCTGGCGGATCAGCTCGCTGAGCACGCGAGCACTGCCACACGCCAGGGTAAAACCCAAGGCCCCATGGCCCAGGTTGAGCCACAGGTTACGGTAGCCGGTGGCACCGATCAGCGGCACGCCGCTGGGGGTGGCCGGGCGCATGCCGGCCCATTCGATAGCACGGGAATAATCCCCAGCCTGGGGAAAAGTTTCCAGGGCCTGGCGCTTGATCAAGGCCAGGCGCTTGGGGTCCGGCGTCGGGTCGAAGCCGACGATGTCGACCATCGCCGCGATTCGCAATTGTTCGCCGATCCGCGCATAGACAACCTTGCGGTCGTAGTCGGTGATGCTCAACTCCGGCGCCTGATGCTCGGGACCAATGGGCACGGTCAAGCTGTAGCCCTTGAGCGGATACAGCGGCATCCGCACGCCGGGCAAGGCGAGCGCGGCGCTGCGGTGTCCGGCAGCGATCACCAGGTGCTCCACCGGCAGCCGCTGCCCGTTCAGCACGATGGCCTGCACCGCGCCATTGGCGTGTTCGATGGTGCTGACCGGCTGCCCCAACAGAAACTCGCAGCGCCCCGACGCCCGCAGACGCATCGCCAATTGCTGGCAGAAGGCATGGCAATCGGCGACTTCCTCATCCGGCGTATAAATCCCGCCTACGTAGGGCACGCCGGCCAGGGCCGGTTCCAGGTTTGCGCACTCGCCGGGGCCAAGTACCTGTTGAAAGGTGCCGTCCGCCAACCCCCGCCGCGCTCGTTGGAAATGCCCCGCGTCGCGAAACGTCACCAGCTTGCCGTTGCGCCGCCACTCGAAGCCGTCCAGGTGGTCCTGCTCGCGCCAGCCCTGCAAGGTCGCCTGGCTCAACAGCGCCAGGCGCAACAGGTGGGCGCCGTTGCGCCGATTGACCGAAGTCCGGCACGCGCCAATGAACGCAGCCATCCAGCGCCACTGCGCCGGGTCCAGGCGTGGCCGCAGCTTGAGCGGCGAGTCACCGCGCAGCATCCAGCCCAGGGCCTGCCAGGGCACGCCGGCATCCGCCAGCGGGGCGACATAGCGATAGGACAGCTGGCCACCGTTGGCGAAACTGGTTTCACTGCCCAAGGTCTCCCGGGCCTCCACCACCGTCACGTCGATGCCATCGCGCACCAGCGCATAAGCCGTCGCCAGCCCCACCACGCCACCGCCGATGATGCAAACCCGCTGAGCCATGTCCGTCTCACATCTGTTTTGAATGGCTTCAGGTTAGGGCCAGGTGACAGGCCGCGAACAATGAATAAAGATGGGGCCCCTATAAACAAAGGTTATGGGCTTGCCATGCGCCTTCGCCATATCGAGATTTTCCAGGCCATCCGCCAGACCGGCTCCATCAGCGGTGCGGCCCAACTGCTGCACGTTTCGCAACCGGCGGTGACCAAAGTGCTGCAGCATGCCGAGCAGCAATTGGGCTTTGCCTTGTTCCTGCGAGTGCGCGGCAAGTTGCAGGCCACCCCCGAAGCGCTGGAGCTGGAGCGCGAAGTCGACAAGGTCAGCGAGAGCCTGCAAGGTGTGCGCCGCCTCGCCCAGAGCCTGCGGCGCGAGCCGGGCCACAGCTTGCGGATCGGCGCGACACCGGCCCTGGCCTTGTCGCTATTGCCGGCGGCCATTCATCAATGGACCCGACGCTACCCGGACATCGTCTGCGAGTTGTCCAGCGCCCACAGCCGCGAACTGACGCAAAACCTGCTGATGCGCGAAATCGATGTGGCCCTGACCCTGCAACCGCCCGATCATCCAGGACTCAAGGCCCAGGCCCTGGCCAGCGGCGTATTGGTCGCCCTGGCGCCGAGCGGTCATTGGCCCGAAGCGCAGGTGGGCCAGCCGATGCCGTTGCAGGCCTTGGCCGGCGCACCGTTGATCGGCCTGTCCAGTGCCGACCCGCTTTCCGCCAAGCTGGACAGCTATCTCAAGGCCGTGGAACCGCCGCCGCGCATCAGCATCGCCGTACAAACCTATTCACTGGCCCGGGCCATGGTCGAGTCCGGTGCTGGGCTGGCGGTGATCGACCCGTTCACCGCGCTCGGCGCTTCGAGCACTCGCACCGCCATTCGGCCGCTGTCGCCCCCACTGCCGATTTCCCTGTACGCCGTGACCCGGGCCAACGAGGCGCCGGTGCATACCCTCGGCGCGTTGCTGGAGATCTTTGCCAGCCAGGCCCAGGCACAACTGGATCGCCTGTTCGCCGCTGCTCAAAGCACGTAGAACAGAATCGCCACGAAGTGCAGCAAACTGCCCGCCATGACAAACAGGTGCCAGATGCCATGGGCGTGGCGCAACCGGTGGTCGAGGGCAAAAAAGATAATGCCGACGGTGTACAACACGCCGCCCGAGGCCAACCAGGCGAACCCTGTGCTGCCCAGGGCCGCCAGCAGGGGCTTGACCGCCACCAGCACGATCCAGCCCATCACGGCGTAGATCACGATTGACAGGATCCGTGCTTCGGAACGCGGCTCGATTTCCTGCAAGATACCAATCACGGCCAGCCCCCAGACGATCCCGAACAATGTCCAGCCCCAGGGCCCACGCAGGGTCACCAGGCAGAACGGAGTGTAGCTGCCGGCAATCAACAGGTAGATCGAAAAGTGATCGACCTTCTGCATGATTTCTTTTTTGCGCCCGCGCACGCTGTGATAGACCGTCGAAGCGCTATACAGCACCAGCAAGGTGAATCCATAGATCGCCACGCTGACGATCTTCCACGGATCGCCGGCCATCCCGGCGATCACCAGCAACCATACCGCGCCGATAAAAGCCGCCACCGCCCCCACCAGGTGCGTCCAGGCGTTGAGTCGTTCCCCGTGATACATCCAATACCACCTCGCATTTAGAAACAGGGGCCAAGGCTCAGGCCTGGCGCGTCAAAGTGCAATGGTTTGCTCTCTGCATCGCACACAGAACCTGTGGCAAAAGATGATTTGTGGCGAGGGAGCTTGCTCCCGCTTGACCGGGCTGGCGCTCCAGTGCGCAGCGCTCACAAGATTCTTGGGGCGGCTTCGCCACCCAGCGGGAGCAAGCTCCCTCGCCACAAAGGCTCTCCAGCCACATAAATCACGTCGCCAGGAAGACATCGGGCACAATCGAGCCATACGAATAAGAGTCCGCCCCCATGCTGATCGACGAAGAATTGACCCTGAAGAAACTCGAGGTGTTCCTGGCCTTCATGCGCACCGGCAACCTGGCGCGGGCGGCGGCCGAGTTGCAGACCAGCAACGTCAGCGTGCACCGGGCCATTCACTCGCTGGAGAGCGCCTTGCGCTGCCCGCTGTTCAAGCACGAAGGCCGCAACCTCACGCCGTTGGAAAGCGCCTATGTGCTGGAGGAACGGGCGCAGAAGCTGATCCAGGACGTGGTCGACAGTGTGCGCCTGACCCGCGAGGCCGCCGGCTTCTCCGCCGAGCGCTTCAAGCTAGGCTCGCTGTATTCGCTGACGGTCAAGACCGTGCCGCAGTTGATCATGGGCCTGAAGATCCGCCGCAGCGAACTCAATATCGACCTGATCATGGGCTCCAACATCGACCTGCTGTACAAGCTCAAGAACATGGAAGTCGATGCGATCCTGGTGTCCCTGGACGACAGCGTCAACGACCCGGATTGCGAGCAGATCGCGCTGTTTTCCGATGACATCTTCCTCGCCACGCCGGCCGACTCGCCCTTCGCCCAACGCAGTGAAGTCGACCTGGCCGAGGTCCGCGACGAAACGTTCATCACCCTGACCCAGGGCTTCGCCACGCATCAGGACGGTGTACGGGTGTTCAAGCAGGCGGGGTTCGAGCCGAAGGTGGCGATGCAGGTCAACGACATCTTCACCCTGCTGAGCATGGTCAGCTCCGGGGTGGGCTACGCCTTGCTGCCAGGCCGGATTGCGGCGGTGTATGAAAACCGGGTGAAGCTGATCCCGTTGCAGGAAAAGTACCGGTTGCAGCAACACATCGGCGTGGTGTTCCTCAAGGCCAAGGAGCGCGATCCGAACCTGCTGGCGCTATTGGCCGAGTGCCGGATGTATGCCAATCGGCAAGCTTGAAACCGAGCCGCCCCCTTCGCGAGCAGGCTCGCTCCCACATTGGATCGGTGTTCACAAATCCCCTGTGGGAGCGAGCCTGCTCGCGATGAGGACAGCCCGTTCAGCGCAAGTTCAAAGCCCTACCCCATCAACCCGCGCATGATCAAAAACAACAACGAAGGCCCAAGCAAGCACCCCAGCGCCGTATAGAACGCCGCCGTCAGGCAACCATAAGGCACCAGCTTCGGATCCGTCGCCGCCAACCCACCGGCCACGCCGCTGGAAGTGCCCATCAAGCCGCCAAAGATCACCGCGCTGCGTGGATTATTGAGGCCAATCAACGGCGCCACGAACGGCGTCGCCACCATCACCAGGATCGCCTTGATCAGCCCGGCGGCAATGGACAGCGCCATCACCTCAGAAGTAGCTCCAATCGCCGCCCCGGTCACCGGCCCGACGATATAGGTCACCGCTCCCGCACCGATGGTGGTCAGGCTCACCGAATCGGTATAACCGAAGGCCATCGCCACACCGACACCGGCAATGAACGACGTCCCGACCCCGACGAACAACGCCAGCACCCCCACGAAACCGGCGCGCTTGAGTTCTTCGACACTCACGCCGAACGCCGTGGCGACGATGGCGAAGTCCCGCAGCATGGCGCCGCCCAGCAGGCCGATCCCGGACAGCAGCGGAAGGTCCACCACGCCCTTTTGCCCACCGGTCATTGCGCCGCCGATGTAGGAGAGTACCAATCCCAGCAGGATGGCGATGGCCGAACCGTGCAGGCGGCCTTTGGTGAAGGTATTGCTGATCCAGTAGGACACCCACATGGTGATGCCGACAATGGCAAAACCGCTGATCAGGCCGTAGCCGGTGATGACTTTCATCATGGATTCGTACATGGCAATCACCCGACCGTCTTCACGGAAACGTCGGCCTGAGGCCCTTTATTGCCAATGCGCACCAGCACCGGCACCATCGCAAAGGCAATCACCACCGCCAAGGTTCCCGCCAGGATCGCCATCGGCCCGCCCTTGAGCGCACCGTAGACGTTTTGCTGGGCCGCCATCGCCACCACGATTGGGATGTAGACCGCACTCCAGAATTCCACGCCGGCCTCGGATTTGCCCGTGAACAGGCCGCGTTTGTTCAGGTAACTGCCCAGGCCGATCAACAGCAGCATCGCAATGCCGACGCCGCCGACGTTGGCCGGCACGCCAATCAGCTTGCCCAGCAGCTCACCGATGAAAATACCCGCCAGGGTACAAAAGGCCAGGAACGCCACACCGTAAATAATCATTGTCGTCATCCTCAAAATGCATCGTCGAAGTTGTTGTTTTTGTGCTTCGCCAGCTTGAGTCGGTGGTCTAGGGTTGGCGGCTACCCTCCTCACGCAACAGCGCCTGCAGGGTATCGAGCCTTGCACCGTCAAAAGCCATGACCGTGCCCTGTTCGAAAACCCGGCGCGCCAGCCCGGTCAGCACCGCACCGGGCGGTAGTTCGATTTGCAACCGCACGCCTCGCTCGTAGGCGCTTTGCACCGTGCCGCGCCAATCGACGACACGGCACATGTTGAAGGCCAGATCGTCGCGCAGGGACTCGGTCTTGATCACTGGCCGGGCGCGGCTGCCGCTGAGATAGCCCAGGGTTGGCGCTTTCAACGGCACCTCGGCAAACGCCTCGGCCAAGGTCCGCGCCGGAGCCTCCAGCAACGGACAATGGGACGGCACGCTCACCGCCAATCGACAGGCCTTGCCAGCGCCTTGGCTGCGGGACTTTTCGGCAACGAGGCCCATGGCTTCATTGCTCCCGGCAATGACCACCTGGTTATCGGCGTTGATATTGGCCAGGTAGACCGGCGTTGTTTCACTGTGCACCTGGGCCAGCAAGGCTTCCACTGCCGCGAGGTCCAGGCCGATGATCGCGGTCATGCCGTAGCCTTGCGGGTAGGCCTGCTGCATCAATTCGCCGCGCAGGCTGACCAGCCGCAACGCATCCTCGAAGGCCAGCGCCCCGGCCACGACCGCCGCCGGATACGCGCCGATGGACAGTCCCGCCACGTAATCCGGTGCGGGAGCCTGTTCCAGCAAGCGACGGGCCGCCGCCACACCGGCGATCAGCAGGCACAGCTGCACGGCGCGGGTCGACTGCAAGGCCTCGGCAGTGTCCAGTCGCAAGACGTCTTCACCGAGCACGTCCCCCGCCTCGTCCAGGATCTGCGGCGCCAACCCATGGAGCATGCCCACGCGCTGCGCACCCTGGCCGGGAAAAACGAAGAGGCTGCTCACGCGACCTGCTCCCATGAAGGCTGCCAAGGATCACTCACCAGACGGGCCTGAACGTCATCCTTGAGCAAGACCCGACGGGACGAACCCGCCCACTCACGCAAGGCTACGGCGCCGCAAGGGGTTTGCAACTGCATGTCCACGGCGCATACCGAAGCATCCAGTTGCGCCATTAGATTCCTGGCCTGGAGACGATCCAGACGATGCGGCGTGCGCAAAATCAGATCCAGGTCGCTGCGTTCATGCAGCGCCTCGACGCCTGTGGCGAGTTCAAACCCGGCGCTACCGCTGACGCCCCAGGCCAAGCCACTGGCATCGAGCAACGGTCGCAGCCAGGCCAGCGCCTGAAAGGCCGGCAGGTCGCGAGGCGACTCGACGTGACAAAGGTCTTCCGGCCTGACGCAACGGGAAACCGCCGCGACCGCCATCGACGTTGCATAACGCTGCTCGCGCAAGCGCCCACGCACGCCGACCGCGATCTGATCCGCTGCCGTCAGCGAGCGCCGAACTACCACTGGTTGACCGGCGGCCATCGATTCGACCACCCATGCCGGCGCACCCGCAGGCACTTGCTCCGGGGTCATCCCCCAGAGCAGGTCATGGGCCAGGTACCTATTCACCACTGCGCTCTCAACAATTGACGAACGGTGCTGGAGGCCGCTCGGTGGGGCGCACCGAGACGACTGCTCAAGTCGCGAGGCGCGGCGGCGACATCGTTGATCGCTTGTTGCAGGCAATCGATGACCCGGGCCAAATCAGTCGCCGAAGGCTGTTCGATCTGCTCCACCGACAAGGTTTCCCACAGTAGGCCCAGGCTGGCAAAGCTGTCGATGTCATAGGCCATCGGCGGCACGCTGGCAGCCAGCGCTTCAAGCTCCTCGACACTGCGCAAGGTCACCCGCGCCGCCGAAGCCTTGCCCATGGCGTGGACCATCACGCCCGGGTCGCGCAGGGCAATCAACCGGTTGGCCTGGTAGCCGTGGGCCAGGAACGCCCCCGACATCGCCTTGCCCACTAGCAAGCCAATCACCGGATGCCCGGCCAGTCGCGCACGGGCATAGCTGTCCGCCGCACCGGCCAAGGCCTGATGAATGCCTAGGGCTTCTTCGCGCCGTCCATAGGCCTGGCTCGGTACGTCGACAATGGCGATCAGCGCACGCTTGTTGACCGCATCGCGGTCGGCGTCGATGGCGTCATCCACCGCCTTGGCCAAACCCCAGCCCTCCAGCAACCCGACTTCGCCATTGCGAGCACGGGGAAAGCGACTGTCGGGATCAGCCACCACCGCCAGCAGACGCACGGTTTGCTCGCCCAGCCTGACGTCAGCGACTTTCAACGAAGCCGGCAAGCCTTCCAGCGGTTTGGCGTCGCCACCCAAGGCTTCGAACCAGCGCAAGCCTCTCAACGAATAAGCACTCATGGGCGTTCTCCCTGATACAGCTGGCGAACCGCTGCCGGCTCGATTTGCACGTCGGTGTCCAAGCGAGCCAAGCGCTGCAGGAACAGTTCGGCCTGGCCACTGCGGTGTTGCTCGGGTACGCCCAAGTGCAGCAACTGGCTGACCTGTTGGCGGATCTGCGTTACATCGTCAGCCGCATAACGGTCCACCAATCCCGTGGCGAAACGCTGCTCGCCACCGGTCAGGCTCCAGATGAAGGGCCGGTCACGGGAGTCGTATTCGTCGAGGCCGGCTTCCTGTTCGATCACTTGCGGGCCGTTCAGGCCCAGCCGCGCTTCCTGAGTCACCAGCAGATAACTGCACAGCCCGGCGGCAATGGACATGCCGCCAAAGCAGCCAACGCTGCCGGCCACCACGCCGA
The DNA here is from genome assembly GCF_017498305.1 of Pseudomonas sp. OA65. Classification (NCBI taxonomy): domain Bacteria; kingdom Pseudomonadati; phylum Pseudomonadota; class Gammaproteobacteria; order Pseudomonadales; family Pseudomonadaceae; genus Pseudomonas; species Pseudomonas sp. OA65. Next base: position 3,621 of record NZ_JAGDEZ010000045.1, on the reverse strand, counting down.
CCACCGGTTGGTATTGGCGCAGGTCGACGATCGCCGAATGAATCTCAGCAATCGCCGCGAGCCCGAGGTTGGCCTCCTGCAACCGCACGCCGCCGGTCTCCAACAGCAACACGGCGCGAGTCGGAATGCCTTTGCGGTTGTCTTCTGCCGCCAGCTCCAACGCCCCGGCAATCTTCGCCCCGCCGACTTCGCCGAGGCTGCCACCCTGGAACGCGCCTTCGATGGCGGCGATCACCACCGGCAGGCCATCGAGCATGCCCTTGACGATCACTACGCCGTCGTCGCTTTGCGGCACCACGCCTTGGCGCAACAGCCACGGTGACATGACCCGTTGGAACGGATCGAGCAATTCGCGGAACGTACCGGCATCGAGCAAGGCCTTGGCCCGTTGCCGGGCACCGAGTTCGACGAAGCTGTGCTTGTTGAGCAACGCTGCGCTGTCAGTCATGGCCGATCTCCTCGAAGCCTTGTTCCAGGCGCAGGCGCACCACGCCGGGGGTGGCGCCGAAATCATGGATGTCGATGCTCATCGCGGCCGGTGTCTGACCGTCGAACATCCGCGCAAACAGATGCCGCCAGCGCTGCTCGCTGCCATTGACCGAGGTCTGCACCTGGATGGTCAATTTGCCCGCCAGCCCCGGTTCGATCAGCACTTCCAGGTCGCCCGAGCCGACACAGCCCACTAGCGCCCGGCCCCGTGGCGGCTGGCCGGCGGGGAATTCAAAGGATAAGGTTTCCATCAGCACACTCCTGGGAAGAAGCCATCGCCGCGCTCGATACGATCGAGGAACAGGCAGGCGGCGAGCAGGTCGGCAGCGCCGCCGGGCGAGGCGTTCAGGGCAATCAATTGTTGGTCCAGCGCATGCAATTGGCGGCGGCCGCCCAGGCTCGCACTGCCGCCGGCATCGAGCACCGCCTTGGCGCCCTGTTGCATGGCTTGCAAGCCCGCTTCGCCGGCGCGGTAGAGCACGCAGGTGTCGGCCAGGGTGGTCATGATCGCCAGCAAGGCATCGAGCCGGGCGTTCTGCTCGCCCACCCCCGCCGCGCGGCTGCGCTTGAGTTGCGGCAAGCCCAGACCCGTCACCGCCGGGAACGCCAGTTGCGCTTCTTCCCGGGCGCCGCGCACGCCGTAGCGCAGGGCGACCTGGGCGCCGTGGCTCAAGGGTTGGGGCGCATAACGGTCGTTGAGTAACGCCAGGCGGGCGGCACGCAGGGTGACGGCGCCAGCGGCGATGGATTCAGGTTCCAGCGCCGCCGCCGCCACGAGCAAGCCCAAGGCCCAGATCGCGCCACGGTGGGTATTCACCCCGCCTGTGGTAGCGAGCATCGCGGTTTCACCTTCTCGGCCGATCCGGCCGAGGGCTTCGCGCAACGGCAAGCCGATCTCGCCGCAGTCGAGGGCGGCCTCGGCCATTTCCTTGAAGGCCGGCCACAGCGACAGCGCCGAGGCGTGCATCAGGCCCAGGTGCAGGTCGGTGTGTGCGCCATTGCCGCGACGGTCCACCAAGGCCGGTTTAGGTGACAGGTCGGCTTCGTCGATCAGCGCATCCACCGCCATATCCGCCAGGCGCTCGGCCAAGGACAGTTTTTTCGGTTGCAGGTTGAAGGCGTGCATTTACCAGCTCCTGAACTTGGCGGGCGGGTTGTAGAGGCCACCGGACCACTCCACCAGATCGGCCACGCTCTTGGCCGCGAGCAACTCGCGGGTGGCGTCGGTGCGACGGATGCCGAGGTCTTCGGGCAAGGCGATCAGCCCTTCGCGACGCATGCGCGCGGTGTCTTTCGGGTCATGGCGCAAACCGATGGCAGTGACGCCGGCCACGGCGGCGATCATCGCCTGGCGCTCTTCCAGGGAGCGGGCCTTGTACAGGTAGGCGATGCCCTCTTCGGTCAGCAGGTGGGTGACGTCGTCGCCGTAGATCATGATCGGCGCCAGGGGCATGCCGGCTTTCTTCGCCACGTCCACCGCATCGAGGGTCTCGACAAAGGTCGGTTTACCACCCTCCTGGAAGGTCTCGACCATCTGCACCACCAGTTTCTTGCCGCGTTCGAGCAACGGCGCATCGCCGTCGCCGTGGCGCATGTCGAGCCAGGCCGGCGTGCCGTGACGGCGACCGCGCGGGTCATGGCCCATGTTCGGCGCACCGCCGAAGCCGGCCAGTCGACCGCGGGTCACCGTGGAGGAATGGCCGTCGCCGTCCACTTGCAGGGTGGCGCCGATGAACAGGTCCACCGCGTACTGCCCCGCCAGTTGGCAGACCATGCGGTTGGAGCGCAGCGAACCGTCGTGGCCGGTGAAGAACACGTCGGGCCGGGCGGCGATGTAATTTTCCATGCCCAACTCGGTGCCGAAGCAATGCACACTTTCGACCCAGCCGCTTTCGATGGCGGGGATCAGGGTCGGGTGCGGATTGAGGGTCCAGTTGCGGCAGATCTTGCCCTTCAGGCCGAGGGATTCGCCGTAGGTGGGCAGGATCAATTCGATGGCAGCGGTGTTGAAACCGATGCCGTGATTGAGGGATTGGACGTTGTGTTTTTCGTAGATCCCGCGGATCGCCATCATCGCCATCAGCACATGCACAGGCTTGATGTGGCGCGGGTCGCGGGTGAACAGCGGCTCGATGTAGAACGGCTTGTCGGCCACCACCACGAAATCCACCCAGGACGCTGGGATGTCTACTCGCGGCAAATCGCTGACATCGTCTACCAACTGATTGACCTGAACGATGACGATGCCGTCACTGAAGGCCGCCGGCTCAATCAGCGCTGGCGTGTCTTCGGTGCTGGGGCCGGTGTAGATATTGCCGGCACGGTCGGCCATGAAACCGGCCGAGAGCACGACGTTGGGGATCAGGTCCACCACCAGCCGGGCATAGAGTTCGATGTAGGTATGGATCGCGCCGATTTCCAGCAGGCCGTCTTCGAGCAACTGGCTGATGCGCAGGCTCTGGGTGCCGGCGAAGGAGAAGTCGAGCTTGCGGGCAATGCCGCGTTCGAACAAATCCAAGTGCTCGGAACGACCGACGCTGGGCATGATCATGTGCAAGTCATGCAGCGTGCCCGGGTCGGCCTTGGCCAGAGAGCGCGAAAGAAAATCCGCCTGTTTCTGGTTATTGCCTTCCAGCACCACTCGGTCGCCGGGCAGGATCAACGCCTCCAGCGCCGCGACGATCTTGTCGGTGGGCAACACCACACCGTCGGCCAGCCCCTTCACCAGCCCGAGCCGCCGCTGCTTCTCGCTGCGCCGCCGCGTCCAGCGCGAGTCGGGGGATATTGTTGTTGTCATGACCACTCCACGGGTTCGCTGTCGTGGAGCTCACCTTAGGAGTGTTGTGGCGTGGGCATCAATCAAGCTCGGCGGCGGATCGTTACGGTGGGAGTAATGGTTGATGCCGCAGCGGCGGACACTGCTTTCGTGGCGAGGGAGCTTGCTCCCGCTCGACTGCGCAGCCGTCGTCGCTTTTGGGGCCGCTTCGCCTCCCCCCCGGGGGAAGATCCCCCCCCCCCCGTGCGGCCTCCCGGGGAGGGGCCCCCCCCTTGGGGGGGGGTCCTTCTTTTTTTTACACTTCCCCGCCCCCCAGACCCCCCCGAACTATCTATTCTCCCCTTTTCCTTTCAAAA
>NZ_JAGDEZ010000044.1:0-48759 GCF_017498305.1 Pseudomonas sp. OA65 | reverse complement strand
TATCCCCGCTGGGCTGCGCAGCAGCCCAAAAACAGGGCCGCTTCGCGCCCCAGCGGGAGCAAGCTCCCTCGCCACAGTTTGTGTGTTTACCGGTGGTATCCACTTGACTGACGGGCATCACGCCGAAGTGGCTGCCATCTCGTCGAAGCACCGGGTCAATCGAACGCGCCATTGAGCACTTCATAGATGATGCCAGTGGCGATCGCCACCAGGATCAGGTCCGTGCCGACCTGCTGCCATTCATAACCGTCATAGTGCGGCAAGCGTCCCAGCAGCCGGCCATCAAGCTTCTTGGCAATGCCGGGTGGCAACGGCTTGCCTCGGGCCAGGTTTTTCTGGATGCCCGGCGGCAATGCCGGGCCGGGGCTCCAATAATCGCGATAACCGCCAATCACACCCAGGATGCCGCCACGGTCGATGCTCGGGCCGTTATGCCAATCGCCGCCGCCACCGCCTTGGTTTCCTTTGCCGCCTTGGTTGCCCTTGTTACCGGAGTTGCCTTGTCCCCCCTTGTTGCCCTGCCCGCCCTTGCCTCCTTGCCCTTGACCGGGCCCTTGATCAAATTGAGCGTTTCCCTTGCCGTTTCCCGGGTCCGCGACAACAATGCCTGGGCCCGCCGCCAAGGCGAAACAGGTAACAGCAGCAATCAACGAGCGCGATTTGAACATGGCAGTTCTCTCGAAAAAGGGACATCCCCTGTAAAGATATAGAGACTAACGGTGATATTAGTTCCATATCACGCTGCGCGTCGCTTGCTTGGACGGATAACACCTGAACATCGCAATCAAGGAGCTCCATGCGCAAGGATTACCTGGCTTTTTTCGTCTCGATGTTCCTCTCGCGATTGGCCGACCAGATCTTGCTGTTCATCGTCCCGTTGATTGTTTTCCAGACCACCAACAGCGTCTCCTGGGCGGGCCTGGCCTTCTTTGTCGAATCCTTGCCACGTTACCTGGCGTTCCCGATCTGCGGCGCGCTGTGCGACAAGTTCCCGCCGATTCGCATCCTGCACATCAGCCAGGTCTATCGCGCCGCCGCCTGTGGCGTCGCGGTCGTACTCTATGGCGTCTTCGGCGGTGTCTATTGGATCGTGGCGCTATCGGCCCTCTGTGGCGTGCTGACCACCCAAGGCATCATGGCCCGCGAAGTGGTGATGCCTTACATCTTCAAGCACTACACCTACACCAAGACGCTGTCCTATTCGCAAATCGCCGACCAGACCGGCCTGGTACTGGGCCCGCTGATCGCTGCGCTGCTGCTTGAAGTGTGGGCGTGGCACTGGGTGGTGCTGGCGATCGCCGGGCTGTTCCTGCTGGCAGACCTGGCCATGTTGTACTGGCAGCGCACCAGCTCGGTCACCCTTGAGTCCTTCGAGCAACACCATGACCTCTGGTTGAACCCGCTGCGCATTGCCCTGGGCCACATTTGCAACCTGGCGGAACTGAAAAAAGTCATCAGCCTGGCGGTGGGCGTCAACCTGATCATCGGCGTCACCCTCGCCACGTCGGCAGCCATGGTCATCGGCCATTATGGCGCCGGAAAAGATGATTACGCCGGGTTGCAGGCGGCCGGTGCCGTGACCACCATCGTCATCCTGTTTCTCCTGGCCCGGGTCACCTTGCCCTTGAAACTTCTCGGCGCCCTCTCCTACACGCTGATTGCCGTCGGCGCTTTCATCACCGCGCTCAGCCCGACCCTCTGGGGCTACGTCGTCGGTTTCCTGCTGATCGTCGGCTTTGACAAGATGTTCAACGTGTACATGCGCAGCATCCGTCAGCAGGTCATTCCCCCACAGGACTTTGGCAAGACCGTCGGCGTGATTACGCTGCTCAACAACCTGTCGCAACCGTTCGCGGGCTTGCTCGTCGCGGTGTTGGCGGCGCCTGTTGGGACGCAGGAAGTGATTCTGCTGCTGGCGGTGGTCACCAGCCTGATCGGAGTCGGTGTGGTCGTGATGAACAGGCGATCAACACAGGGGACAAGCGTCTACCGCACCGATGCAGATTGACCCTCGGTTTGTATTATCAGTGACTTATTCTTGAGGCATGGTTGCAACGTTGCCAGCGTCGATGCGCCTCTACCCCACCATTCGTCACCTGTTAAATGTTGAAATCTACAGGCGGCCATGTCTGGCTCAGGGTTTGCACTGGCCTGTCTCAGCAGCCAAGAACGACATAATTCTGACGCGGCGGCAAATTAATCAATGCTTGGTCAGCAAACGGAGATGTACCGTGTCAACTCTCAACGAAATCGCAGCGAACCACGCGAGAATGGCAAAGTTAAAGGAAGAAGAGTCGATGCGGTTGAGTGCGCTTCAGGGACAAGTGGTAGGAAGTTTTGAAATTCCGCCCATCGAGGCGCCCCGAGAGATGTCGCTGCACTTTATGACAGGTGTACAGGATCACGCGTTCGGGGATGCGGCTGCGCTGAGCTTTTGACCCGGGTGTTGATGAGGCTCCGTCGCCCGTTTGAAAGCGGGCGACTCGGCCGTTCAAAATTGTCTGGCTAGAGCCGCTGCAAGTATGCCGGCCGCAATCGCCGGTAGCGGTTTTTTCAGTGTCAGCATGACGATTGCCGTGGTCAGCAAAGCCAGGCGCGCACCGTTATCACCTTTAACCGCCAGCGGAGCCAGCACCGCCACCAACACCGAGCCGGACATGGCCGTGATGAACTGCTGCACCCGATAATTGATCGGCACGAACGACATCACGAAAACACCGCCCCACCGAGTCGCCAATGTCACTGCGGCCATTATCAATATGACAACCAGGGTGCCGTAACCCGCCGTTTCAATACTCATTGTTTTTTCTCCATCCACAGCGCACCCAGAATGCCCCCCGCCAAAGCACCTACCACGACATGACTGTTAGCCGGCAAATACCAATAGGCCAACAGCGATGAGCAAGCCGCCACCGTCCAGATGATGAACATGCGCAGGTTCTTCTTCCCGCCGACGACCATCGCCAACAAGAAACAGCCCATCACCATATCGAGCCCGAAAGTGACCGGATTGTCGATGGCGCTGCCAAAATGCAGCCCCAGCCAACTGCCCAGGATCCAGGCGACCCAGAGCGCAATGCCGCCGCCGAATAAAATCCCCAGTCCTGGCTTGCCCCGGCTGAACGCCTGCATCGCCATGGCCCAGTTGGCGTCCGAAACAACCAGCATGACACCGTAGCGTTTGGCAACGGGCATCTCCCGCAACCATGGATAAAGCGTGGCGCCCATCAACAAGTGCCTGGCGTTGATCGCGAAGACGGTGATCATCAGCGGCACGACCGGCACTTGCTGCCCCCACAGATCCAACGCGGCAAATTGAGAAGCGCCAGCAAAAACCAGCGTGCTCATGAGCACGGCTGACGTATCGCTCAAGCCCGTTTGCGCAGCCGCCAGGCCGAAAGCAACGCCGAACACGACGACAAAAAGAGAAATGGGGATCAGTTGCTTGAAACCGTCGTAAATGTGCTTCAGCGTTAGCTTATGCAGATGGGGTTGATCGCTCGACAAAACATCGCCTCTTCTGGTTATCCACGGTGTAAAACTGGGAGTATGAGGCTGATTCTGTATGCCGAAAAACTTTTTACCGGGCAGTCCAGCGAATCAATAGAGTGAAGCCCGTCACAGACCAGGCGACCGCACAAGCGGCCAGTGCGGAATGTTCCACACCTCCAGCCATAAAGCGGCAAAATAAACGCCTCAGAAGATTCACGCGCGTTCGTCGACAAAAACCAAAGCAGCCAATGCTCTGAAATCAGAGCGCAGGATTTCTTGGAAGAAAGAAAATTATTTATGGAAAACAGGAGCCTTGAAAATGAGCACAACTGAACAAGTACAAAGCACGGGTAAATACAGCGCCAAGTGGCAGGAACGCTTTGATTTCTTTGACAACTACGGTGCGCCAAGTGACCCGCGCTACAAGGAAGCCGTCAAGACGCTACCTGGCGTCAAGAAGAAAATCCTCATCAACGCCAACGTGATCTCGTTTTTCTTCGGCCCTATCTACCTGTTCGTCCTGGGCCTCTGGAAGAAGAACCTTGCCCTGCTGGGTATTTTCCTGGCGATCAATATCGCATTGAGCGTAATTTTCGCAATCATCGGAATGGAGTTTCCCCGACCGTTGAGTACAGGCCTGAGCATCGCCCTGTCGATGATGTACGCACTGATGGCCAACTACGCCTACTACCTCAAGGAAGTGAAAGGCGAGCAAGGCTGGAACCCGTTCAAAGGCATGCGCCTCTGATTGCAGGCTTGGGTCATCAAGAGCCCGCACCTCATCATGAGTGTGCGGGCTTGTTGTTTCTGAGCGTTAAATTTCTCGGAACAATCCAAACATTTCAAGGTAGTCGCCAACAATCTGGTCGGGGATTGAACGTTACTGTTTTTCCAATCCATCCTCCTCTCAACGGGCGTTGGATACAGAACCCTGATCGGCCTGCGCCGAAAGCGGAACATCAAACATTCGATCAAACACCCATTGAAAAACCAACGCGTAAAAAAAGAAAAACACGAACAACCCCAGGTTGGTCACTAGCGCCAGCCACAGACTGATGCCCAACCATGCGCTAATCACCGGCGTGAGGATCAACGTCAAGCCGCCTTCAAATCCCAGGGAATGCAACAACCGTCGCTGCCAATTGCGATGGCGGCTGGGCTGGCGACGCTCCCACCCCTCGAACAGGCCGTTGAAAAGCATATTCCAGGCCAGCGCGACGGCGGAAATCACCAGCGACAGCAGGGTTGAATAGCCCATCCCTTGTTCGTAGGTCAGCGCCAGCGCCGGGGCGACGAACAGCACACCACCAGCTTCATAGAGGATGGCCTGGAGGATTTTACGGGGTGTGCCTTGCATCGCTGGGCTCCTTGGCTAGGTTGGAAGACCACAGCCTCGCAAGTTGAGCCCCCGCGCACAATTGAGCTAAATTGAGCCACGCTCAACCTGAGTAACCTACCCGCCCATGTTCGCCAAACTGCCCCTCACCGCCCTGCGCGGCTTCGAGTCCGCCGCACGGCTGGGCAGCTTCAAGGCGGCGGCCCAGGAACTTAACGTCAGCCCGGCGGCGATCTCCCATCAAGTTAAAAGCCTTGAAGCCTTCCTGGGTGTGCACCTGTTCGAGCGCTCTAGCCAAAACGTACGCCTGAGCACCGACGGCGAACGCCTTCTCCCTTACATTCACCGCGCCCTGCTCGATATCCAGCAGGGCCTGCACATACTGTCGCCCTCGTGTGCCGCGCAATCCCTGGTGGTGAGCACAACACCGGCGTTCGCCAGCCTGTGGCTGATCCCTCGGCTCGGGGATTTCCATCGGTTGCATCCGGAGATCGACGTCAGCCTGCACAGCAGCAACGACGTAGTGGACCTGCGACGTGACGCCAGCATCGACCTGGCGATCCGCGCCCTGTTCACGCCGGATCCACAACTGTTCGAACGGCCTTTGCTGGATGAGTATTTTGGTGTGTATTGCCGCCCCGGCTGGCAACCACCCGCAGCAGGCTCGCCTGTTGAACTGATCGACGTGCCATGGCTGAGCAGCGCCAAGGTGGCGGTCGATTGGCCGGCATGGTGCTCCAAGGCCGGCACCCTGGGCTGGCTGGAAAAGGCACGTTTTCGGCGTTATGACGAGGAACAGCACGCCCTGCAAGCGGCGATCGCCGGGCATGGGCTGGTGCTCGCCAGCAATGTGCTGGTTGCCGACGCGGTTGCGCGGGGGGAGCTGGTTGATTACCGGCCTGAGGTTCGTTTGGCGGGCGCGCGGTATACGGTGGTGTGCGTGCCGGGGCGGGAGCGGCAGGTGGAGGTGAGGGCTTTTAGTGAGTGGTTATTGGGGTGGAGTATTGGTTGAATTGGATCAGCATGAAAGATCGTTTGCTGTCCGATTAAAGAGCGGCTTTTTGGATCCCTGCATAGGAAGCCGCATCAGAGCGTAGGGTATGGACAGATTTGTTCCTTTAGAAAAAGGCAGAAATGAAAATCTCGTCTCTGGTCCAAGCCTTGGTGGATTTGTACTGATAGGATCCTGCTATCTTTTTTTGATAGCATGAGCGAAATGAAGAACAGGCACCGGAAAATCCTAGAAGCGATCTACCGCACGCCAACCAGCGCGGCAGTAGTGTTTGCTGACATTGAGGCCTTAGTCGTTCATTTGGGCGGCCAAATACTGGAGCGCCAAGGATCGCGGGTCAAGCTCATGTTACGAGAGACCCAGTGGCGCTGCCATCGGCCGCATCCTGGAAAGGAAGCCAAGAAGTATCAGGTAGAAGAAGCTCGAGAATTTCTCCAGCGGGCAGGAGTTGAACTATGAACAGCATGACCTATAAGGGCTACACAGCCCGTGTTGAGTTTGATGAGCGTGACGACATCTTCGTCGGTCGAGTTCTGGGAGTACGTGACATCATCAGCTTTCACGCCGCCTCAGTGACAGAACTGCGCGCCGAACTTGCTAGTGCTATCGAGGATTATTTGGCGGACTGTGCCGAACAAGGGGTAAGCCCCGAGAAGCCTGCCTCTGGAAAGGTGATGCTGCGCATTCGTCCTGAAGTGCATGCTGCCGCGACCATTGCCGCCCAAGCTGCTGGCAAGAGCCTGAACCAATGGGCCGACGAGGTGTTTGAGCGCGCAGCACACGCCTGACGATAAACCGGATGTTCCTGCCAGCCCACCCCAGGCCAAGAAGGAAAATTCATCTTCTGAATCTGTGGCCGTCCGAGCATAACGGATCCCTGTAGCGCCTTCAGCGCAGAAGAACAGCGGAGCGCGACTCGCGCCCCTTCTTTCCTCGCCCTCAGGGAAGAGGCGGACTCGCCGCGAAATCCGTAGGGATATTGAGAAAGGAATGCCAGGCATCTACAGCGTCATGATGCCGTTGGGCGGCATCTTCCCAAAAAGGACCGGATACCTCTTTCGCAGAAACCAACATCATCATCTTAATCGTCGCGGCATCCAGCTCTTTGAGAAGCTCATGGGATGTGGCCCTGAATTCTTCGAACGACGTCATTCCATTTGCCTCGGGCGGTGTTCACCGCCATTGAGGAATACATATTCCTCGATGAATGGAGTTCCCCCGGCGGCGGTAATTCCAAACGGTCGGACCGCCGGTCAATTCATTTCGAAGCCAACCTTCTACCGGTCCCAATCCTACTCCCTGGACAGAAATCGCTTGATGATCATCGAGACCGCCTGCGCCGCAGAGGCCATGGCTGTGTCTATGCAAAACGGAGCTTCGTCCCATGGCTCAAATTCATGATCCAGTACAGATTGCCAGGTAGGTGGCGTCAGCCCGGGAATGTCACCTTTCCTTGTTTCTACCCGGCGCTGATGTCCGCAGGTACACGGCACCTGTTGTAGCTGCAAGATCATTGGCGATCGTCGTTTTTCCGGTACCGGGAAGGCCGCTGAAGACGATGAGCATTCCATGTCCTTCGATGAGTGAGTGAACCCAGTGTAGGCGGCAGCCCGTTATACGGCAGCAGAAAGCAGAAACCGCAAGAACGATCAAATATTGCGCCCTTGCATTTGATAACGTCGCTTCAGCATTCATGGAGACCGTCATGCTGAATATCGAAAGGGCCCTGTGGTACATCGAGTTGGAGCTGGGATCCCCACTCGATCTGGGACGTGTCGCGCGCCATTGCAACCTGTCCCCCTTTGCATTGGCCCGTTTGTTTGCACTGTCGACGGGCTGGTCGGTGATGCGTTACATCCGTGCGCGGCGTTTGAGCCAAGCAGCACTGGCCTTGCGTCGAGGTGCGCCGGATATCCTGCAGGTAGCACTGGATGCAGGCTACGGCTCCCATGAAGCTTTTACGCGCGCCTTCTGCGATCTGTTTGGCGTCACGCCAAAGCAGGTGCGCGGGCACGAGGATGAATATCTCTCGCTGGTGGAGCCATTACGTATGAAAGAAAGGAAGCTCACAACACTCTCTGAACCCCGCTTTGAAACCAGGGCGGACTTTATCATCGCGGGTCTGGGGGATCGTTTTACCTTCGACAAGAACGAAGGCATCGTCGGTTTGTGGCAAGCGTTCTCCCCCTACTTGGGGCAAGTACCCGATCAGGTAAACAACTGGAGCTATGGCTTGTGCTGTAACCCTGGACTGGACGGTAGTTTTGAGTACATTGCCGGCACGGAGGTGTCCTGCATCGATGGTCTTCCTCCGGCTTTTCGCTCTTTCAAGGTGCCGCAGCAAAACTATGGCGTGTTTCGACACCAAGGCCATGTCTCGACTATCCATCAGACGTTCTTCACCATTTTCAATCACTGGTTGCCTGAATCCGAATACGAGCTCGCCGATGCGCCTGAGTTCGAACAGTACAGCCCGGATTTCGAACCCTCCCGAGGAACGGGTTACGTGGACGTATGGATACCGCTTGCAGACGTCAAGCCTCCCATGCCATGAACTCATGAATCAGACCACTCAGCATGGAGCCCTCTCCCATGAGTTTTAATTGGCACAGTGATCAACTCACAAGAGATACGCCAGTTTGCAAGCACTACCGAAACACACAGAACGTCCGCCGATTCATGGTGGAGCACTGCGGCGTGAAGTTTAAATTTGATAGAGGCTTTATGGCCTGGATACGGGATGGGGTCCCGAAGACGCTTGGAGAGGTCGTTGACGAGTGGCTGCGGCGCAATCGCGACGGTCATTGAACGAGCGGGCATGACTAAAACCGGAGACAGGCCACGATGCCGTAGTCCTGTGGAACCGGTGTGGAACCGGGACAGACCAATTTTGCCTCGTGTAATCGCCCCGTTTTTGAGCCGGCCCATTTCCCTTCAAGCATTAATGAAGAACCCTGCGGCTCTCCCCAATCCTGATCCTGTCGAGCGCCCTGTTTAAAGCATCCAAGGCATCGAGCAGGGCCTTCGCCTCTGCCTCCCGACCATCACCCCAGAGGCGTTCAGCCATTTTGTTCAATGCCTGGATAGAGCGCTCAATATCAGCAGCCGTCGCTGTTTTGCTTTCCTGAAGTTTCTTGGGCATTGATTAATCGTCCTCGGGCATGGGAACTGTGGACAGGCCACGATTTCAAGCTCATCTGTAATCAGCCCGTCTCATCATCGTGGCCTGCCCCGCTCCCCTCAATCCTTAACCTTCACCTCATCTACTCGCACCATAGAAGTGATTCAGCACCATCAGCTCAAACACAGCCACCAATGCGCAGAACGCGATGAAGCCAGGGCTGAAGACCCGCTTGGGCTTGGATGAGCCGTCGCCCAACCAGGTCGCATCGGAGTCAGTGGTAAACCCTACGATAAATAGCAACAGCGCAAAAAACCACGCCCTGCTCCAGAATCCCTGTGTTTTCCATTGACTCATCCGTGCCCTTCCGCAACCGCTTTTTTCGTTCACTCATGACGCCGGTTTACCAGGAGCGCATTACTTGGCTTTTGCGCTCTTGATATCACTTATGATTTTCTGAGAAATAGCCTGTACCTGCTCTTGGGTCATGGCCGACATGACACCTTCCCAAGCCGACGAGGAGGTGTCATAGGTGCGAGTTCCAATCAGAAGACCCGATTTCAAGTCCGAGTAATCTGCACTGGAATTGACCCACGCATTCCCCACCATGACCCCTGCTCCGTAACGAGCGCCTGGGGTCAGGTAACGAAAATTGGTCACGTTGATCTTGATACCAACACCGTCCTTGCCCGCCTGGCTTGATGCCTGAGCCTCTGTAAGCCTGTACCCGGCGCGAGTCGCTTCGACTTGCAGAGCGTCATTCCACTCCCGCTTCAAGCGAGGCCAGTCCTCGTTTTGTTGAACCTTGCTATTTCCCTCAAAGTTTACGACCAGGTTCTGCTTGGCTGACTCCTGAATGACCAGCGTTTCAGTCCCGCCGCTTTTTACAGAGGCAGCGCACCCGCTCAACATCAAAACTGCAACAGCACAGGACAGCGCAATCGAAAGCTTAGGTGTGTTCATTGAATTTCCATATCCACAAAATCGGTTGAGAGAGGCGTTGAATATCCCCGCCGAGCCAGATGGGCCCACACGCTGGACGCGCAGAATTTAGCACCATTGCTTCGCGGCTACGAGCCAAGGGTGAGAGTCAGAACAACTGGGACAGCCCACGATTGCGTACATTAATCTGCGGCCAAAATACCTTTTTCATGTAAGTCCCAATCAATTGGCAAGTGTCCGGGTAAAACGCGGAGTATAGATTGACTGGATGCTTTTCCAGCGCGAGCTACGACGAGGACTTCCCGCAAGTGTCGCTATAGAACCCACCGCAATCGGCGGAAACCAGAAAGCTGGGGGCAGACCGCGACTTGAGTTCACATGTAATCGGACCACCTCATAATCGTGGTCTGCCTGCGTTTTCCTTGCATCCGCAACCCACAAGATCATTGTTGCGAGTGACGATGAAGAGACATTCGATTTGAGCTCATGATCACTGTCGAGCCCGCTGTAACGCCACCCTGGTGATGTTCGCTCCCTACGGGCTCGGCTCGTCAAGAAGGCACGAAAACGGTGGAAAAGATTTAAATTGGACCAAGCCATATCCAAGCGTGCCTGCACCATCTCATTCTTCGCCAGGACGATCTGCCCTGCCAAACTTAACGCCCTTTTTTTGAATTCCCTGTGAAGCGCCTCCTCCTCGGTCTCGTTTCCCTGTGGCTTAACCGTCATCTCGGAAAATGTGAAAAGAACTGTGTCGCCGAGCACATAAAACGTGCCGCTACATTTTTGTATACCGCCTTGAAAGATAAAATCGACCGAAACGAACGCATGTTCGTCCGTGTTTACGTAATACAGCGGCTCACCCTGAAGATTTCGAACTATTCCGTCCTCATGAAGCCGGCCCAAGGGCGCCCCATCGCTGCCCCGGCCTTTGAAGACCAAGTACCGGCCGTTCGTGTAGTTGTACGGCATTAACGGTCCTCATCCCGAATAGACATCGGAACACAGGGTTTGGCCATTCGCGGCCCCCACCCATGACCCGTCCACAACGCTATCAGGTCAGGACTCCCCATGCTCATTTCTTCTCATGCCTAAGCCGCCACGGTGGAAGAGCCCCTTCGAAAAGTGAAAAGGCTCGATGCACGAAACGGTTGAAGCGAGCGGCATCACGCCGCAGCCCTGCCTGTTGCCCCCCAATCAGGCACAGGTGGGCCACCTGCCCCATCACTTCTGCTTCGCCTGGCCTATGGGCCAAGCGGCGGCACGTCCGTACCGCGAAGTCCAACCGTCGTGTGTCAACACGCTGCTGAAACTCGCCTACCAACGGATCGTGCAGGGACCAGGCTCGGATGGAAACTTCCCGCCCAGGTTGCTTCGCAGCGGCAATACTCAAGTAGCGTTTCAAGATTTCGCCCGCGCTACGACCCTGCGCCGCAAAAGCGAGCATGCGCTCCGTGTAGTCTTCTTCCCAAGCGGCCAACAAGGTGCGGACAAAATCTTCGCGATTGCGGAAATGGTGATAGAACGATCCGCGGGTCACATTCAAGCGGCGCGATAGACTCTCGGCGGATACGCCAATATGTCCTGTCTGGTCTAGGGCCTCGAAACCAGCCGCGATCCAATGGTGACGCGTTAGCTTTTCCATTTGTTATTTCGCTCCCTATTTAGCGCCATACAGACTGTGTATGGCGCGCAACCGATAGATACCCTGCGAACACCAGCAAAGATGGCCGTAGCGTTTTGCACGCCAGCACTTTTCATGGAGCTCGCCTTGAAGAAAATCGTTCTGGTTGCTTTCGACCAATTCACCGATATCGACCTATTCCTGATGTGGGACATCTTAGGCCGCAACACCGAGGACTGGCACGTCCGAATATTAGGTTCCAGCCCTGTCGTACGATCGGCCCACGGGCTGCCTGTTTCGGTACACGGTCCGCTTTCCGAGGCCAATAGTGCCGACGCGGTATTGTTCGCCAGCGGCAAGGAAGGAATACCCGCCGCACTGGCCTCCCCGGATTTCCTGCCGTCGTTTGAACTTGACCCCAGACACCAGCGAATCGGCTCCATCTGCGCCGGCGCTTTCATCCTTCAACGTCTTGGGCTGCTCAGCGGCCGAGCAACGACACACCCCGATGCACGATCAAGCTTGCAAGCGCTGGGACTTGAACCCATGGACCAGCCTCTTGTATGCCAAGGCAACGTTGCAACCGCTGGCGGATGCCTTTCGGCGCTCTATCTGGTGGGATGGTTGGTTGAATCGTGGTTCGATGCCGACAAGCGCCGCGCGACGTTGCTCCCTGTCCTGCCCGCTGGGCAGCAGGCGCTGTATGATGTGCTGATCGGGCTCAGTATCCGACAAGGAGAAGTTACCGCCTCCCAGCAAGAAACGCGACATGGCATGTCATCTAATTGGTAGTTAGCACTCAGGAAGAGATCCCCGATGCCCCGAGAATTTGAGCTCATCAAGTCCGTGCCGGTCCCCGCGAGGTCCGGCGTCACCCACCTCTACAAGTCGACGAACCTGGCGGACGCTTTTGCGATTCAGCTCCCTGCGGGCGCGTCCAGCGACCCAGACTTGCTCGCACGGTTCATCCTTTCCCACCAGCCAGCCTGGATCGGATGGCTCATGAAAGTCCGAGACACTGTCGTTGCCTGTTTTGGTCTCAAGACAGCCAGACATCTGGCGACACTTGCTCATCGGATTCAAATCTTCAAGGTCTACAGCACGAACCAGACTGAAATCGTGTTGGGAGAGGACGACAAGCACCTCGACTTCCGGATATCAATCCTATGTTCTGAAGAGGCAGAGCCAGAAGGCAGTCGCCAACTGGTTTTTTCAACCGTGGTGCAGTGCCACAACCGTCTGGGCCGGGCCTACATCTTCGTGATTGCCCCGTTTCATCGTTTGGTTGTTAAGGCGAGCCTGCGCCGTGCAGCGCGCATTGGTTGGCCTTTGGCTGCCTGAGGCGCGACACCCCCGTGGCGAGGGAGCTTGCTCCCGCTGGGTGGCGAAGCCGCCCCAAAAAGGGATGGCGCCGTTTTACAGACAAACCGCATCAACCGGTTTACGACGGCTGCGCCGCCGAAAGGGAGCAAGCTCCCACTCGGCGATAAAGCCACCCTCGCTTGTTGAAGCACCGGGGACAAACCACGGACCGTCTCTTAATCGTAGTCTGTCCCCCGCTCTCCTCTTATGAACGGGCGGCTTATAGGTCGCCCGTCTTCATTACTCCGCCGCCTGCGCCCGCAATCGTCTTCCAATCACATCCATGACATCACAGCCATCGCGCAATGACGTGGTCAGCAATTTACAAAAATCAGTCAGCACCACCGTGTCTGAGCTGATGTCCGAGCGAAACGCGATATTTTCCAAGACTTGGGTCACCGTGCGGATGCGGTAATCGGCGGTTTCGAAAAGGACGTCCAGAGGCGCTTCGGTGTCGATAAGCAGGGTTGCGGGGATGCAGTCGATGCCGGTGATGGGCATGTATCGGGTCATGAGCAGTACCTCTTCAATTGATAAGGAGCAGGAGCTTCTGCGCTTCATTCAATCGAGTCGCCAAACCCGAATCGCCATCTGGGCGATGTAGAGACAATAAGTTGCCTATCCAGATGCTGCAATGCGCTGGTTTCCGAGGTTTGTGTAGGAATTTGCGTCAATGCCTCTCGCGGTGCTCGTTAGAGCCCTCATAAGTCACAGCGAAGGGACGTAGGGGAAAGGAGACGGAAGCACGCGAGGTAGTGAGCACCAGCAGAGAACGGCCAGATGTGCTCACCTGAAATGCCCCGATCTTCATATCACCTTGGAAGAGATCGCATGTGCCAACCCAAAACGTACCTTGAGCAAACGCGGCTAGGCGCGTTCACGTCGCTATAGTCGACTCTATTGCCGACCGTACTTCCAGGAGCCTTTTCCCAGTGTCTGACATGTCGACCAACTTCGCTTACACAAAACGCTTCAACGCCGTCCTCGCCTACATTAACGAGAATCTCGAAAGTGATTTGTCGGTGAATACGTTGAGCCATGTGGCGAACTTTTCGGCATTTCACTTCCATCGACAATTCACCGCGTTCGTAGGCGTGCCTGTTTCACGTTATGTGCAACTGATGCGATTACGACGCGCGGCGCATCGCCTAGCCGCCGTCGCTGATCACTCGGTACTGGAGGCCGCACTCGGTGCCGGCTTCGAAAGTCCGGAGGCATTTTGCAGGGCGTTCAGGCGGGCGTTCGGTATGACGCCGAGTGCGTTCAGGAAAGAGCCGAATTGGCAGGTCTGGAATGCGGTGTTCGCAATCCCTCATTTTTCCAGGACTATCATCATGCAAATACGAATCGTGCAATTCCCTGAAGTCAGGGTCGCTGCATTTGAGCACTGCGGACCCGCCGGGCTCGTCAATGAGAGCGTGCGCAAGTTCATCGAGTGGCGTAAGCAGAGCGGACAGTCGCCGGTGGCGTCGAGTCGCAGCTTTGGCATTCCCTATGGCAACCCCGATACGACACCTGCGCAAGCATTCCGCTTCGCAATCTGCGGCGAGATTCACGAGGCCGTGGCGCCGAATGAGTTCGGCGTTCGCGAAATCGTCATTCCCGGCGGTCGCTGTGTCGTGGTGCGACATGAGGGGTCACCGGATCACATCGGCGAAACGATCTATCCGATTTACCGCGACTGGCTTCCTGCCAGTGGAGAGGAACTTCGTGACCAGCCGCTGTTCTTCCATTACCTGAGCATCTATCCCGAGACACCGCAGGATCACTGGCAAACTGATGTGTATGTTCCGCTGCAGTAGCGGAGCAAGCAGTTTTCGATCCTGAACTGACGTCGATGAATGTCCGTTCAGACAGGCCAGCGAGCCAGTGACAGCCCATGACGTTGAGTTTACTCATCATCAGATCGTGGTCTGCCCCGTTTTCCGGCGGCAATCAGCCAATAGCACAGGATTTACAGACGCGCAGATTCCCTGTCTCGGGCGCTTTGCCCGGCCGGATAGCCGGCATTGGTACCACCTTCGTCTCTTTGCTGCAGTTATCACAAAAGATGCCGCCGCACGCTCGACAGTGGTGCTTACGGGTAAAGACGCCAAAGGCAGTATTGCAGCCGGGGCAGCGTTGGACGCTGTCGTCTGGTTTCCAGAGGCTGGGGCGGCTTTGCAACTGGCGAAACACGTCCTGCCCGCCGGGAACTTCCGCAGCCTTGTAGAACGTTTCGATTCCTTTATGCACGCTCGTCGCGCCGGTCATGACTTCGTGGTAGGTGTGGGTCGAACTCTGGCTGGTCGGCATGAAATGAAAGAAGGCGACAATACAGAACGCCAGCGCGGCAAGGCTATCATCGTCCTCGATACCCATTTGCGTGGCGGCGTAAACCATATCCATCGCCGAGCCGGATTTACCTGCCCAGATGGAGTTGTTCAGGCTGCGCTGGTTGGCGATCCAGAGGTTGTCCTCCGCAAGGCTGTATTTCTCGTTGCCGATACGCATACCTCGGGTAGTGCCTCGATTTGGCGTCTCAAACCTGTTGCAGCGGCAGAAGTCGTGGATAGCGGCGACCTTTTTATACAGCCGGGTCAGCGGCAGCTCATTTGCGAGGGCGACGACAATGTCCCGGGTCCAATCCAGTGTGGCGCCAGGGCCGTAGTACGACTCGCCCTCAGGGCAGTTGCGTTCTCTGTTGGTGATAGCCCGCTGGATATTCCCTATCAATCGGTCCAGCACATAACGTTCGAACATCTTGACGTTGGCGAGGACATCGAGCGCCAGGCGCTCTTCTTTTTGCCTGTTATCCGTGGCTGCAACATGCCCTCGTAGCGCGATGATCAGCGCGTCGATCGACGTGAATATTTTTTCCTGCGTGCTTTGCAATGCCAGACCGGTAGGTGCACCGTCCAGGCGCCCGGCAGGCGCGAACGGACTGTTCGAAGACACGGAGACGAATTGCCCGCGGGCATTGCCGCTCGCAATGGGTGCTGCTACCCAATCGTTGAACGTTGGCAGGAGCAGCGCCGATTCGTTGGCGGCGAGCCGTGGCGCCACCTGCGTGCTCCAGAATGTCGTCTTGAGTTGTTTGCTGCGGAAAGGCCGGATCTTTCTCTCCCGCAGCAGTTGCTCCACGCCCTCATCGGTGCAGTCGAAAACAAGGATCTCGTTGACCGTTAACATGGCTCGTCCTTGAGAGAAGAAATTGGCGGGTGGATCGCTTGGCCGCTTAGCAACACGTGGCTGCGCTAGCCATCAGTGATGGCCTGGGCATTCTCGAGAGTCTCGTATGCCGCAATGATCACTTCGCTCGATTTGCTGATCGAGAGCAAGCGTTCCAAGACATCAGCTTGCGCTTGATTGCTCATGACTCGCGCCTTGAACTGACCCAATGTCGGAACACCAAGGAATAGCCCACAAAATCGAATCACGCCAACCGGCGAATAAAAGCCGGGGACGGCCCCGATTTGAGCTCACTTGTAATCGGCCCATCTAATAATCGTGGCCAGTCGCCGTTTTTCTTCTGAAAGGAGAGCCACGGTACCGCCCCCCTGCTCGCTCGCGCAGTGAGGGGCCTTGGAAAAGGGGACAGATTATTTTCTAGCCGGCTGCCAGTTGATCCAAGCGAATCCATTCGATGAAAACTCTCAGGGCAGCAAAAAATAAATCTGTCCCCTTTCCCCCTTCGATTTCCCAATACGGACTCGGCCTCAATCCTCAGGACGATGAGATCGTTGTCGACTTCTTCTGCGGCGGTGCCGGTACCGGCTGGAAATGGGCCTGGGACGCACGGTAAAACGTCGCGAAGACCCACAGCCTGCAGGCGATAAGCATGCACACCGTGAACCACCCGGGCGCGGTGCACTTCACCACGGATGTTTTCGATGGCGACCCTGATACCGAGTGCGGCGGCAACGCCGTTGGCCGGTTCCATGTCGCCCGACTGCATGAATTAGGGACTGAATTAGGGACAGACCACGATTAGAGCTCACCTGTACTCAGCCTCCCCATAGTTGTGGTCTGTCCTCGCTTCTTCGATTGTTGGCCGTCAAAAGCTAGCACAGCGTAATTGCACCGAGTTGAGTGGAACAGCGAGAGCGGATATAGACAATAGGAGTCGACTTCAACTTCAGGTGTCGACAATGTCCAAGCTATCCCGCTTCATTTTTCGCTTCATCCTGCTCATCACACTGCTGTGCTTCTTACGATCGGACTCGACACCACCTCGGGTTGATGCGGAACCAGGAGAAGGTTCCCGCCAACGCCGGTAACGCTCTTGGGCTCGGTGAACCAAGCTTGCCGCCCACCACTTAGTGAAACCGGGGACAGGAAGCGAGGGGGACAGGCCACAATTTTGGTCCGTCTATAATCGGCCAATCTCATAATCGTGGTCTGTCCCCCGCTTTCCGCGCCCCCCTTTCTCCCAAAACAAAAACGTCCGGCGCAGTCAAGCTCCATCCAACCTTAGAACGAGGGATTGGAACGCTGAACGCTTGCCTACACAGCACCAAAAGACCAGAATAACGACCTAAATCGGAGTCTTATCTATGCAGAATATCCTGGCCGATGTGGCCGTCAGCGTATCCGAACTCAAGAAGAACCCCTCTGCCGTCCTGAGCGGTGCCAACGGCTTGCCCGTGGCCGTGCTGAATCACAACCGCGTTATGGGCTATATGGTCCCTGCCAACGTGTACGAGGCGATGGTTGAGCGCTTGGACGAACTGGAACTGGTTCACTTGGTCAAGGCACGGCTCGACGCCAACGAAACACCCGTTCGAGTATCCCTCGACGATCTCATCAGCGAGGCCGAGGCAGATATCGCCAATGGCCGTTGAGTACGGAGTCGAGTGGGATCCGAGAGCGCTGAAGGAACTGCGCAAACTCGACGGCACCATCCGCCTCCAGTTTTTGCGAAAGCTCCAAGAACGGCAGGCCGGGCCACGAGTGCCAGGAGATGCGCTTCACGGCATGAAGGACTGCTACAAGATCAAATTGCGCGGCGCCGGTTACCGACTCGTGTACCGCGTTGAGGATGGACGGATTGTCATCCTGGTGCTGGCCGTCGGCAAGCGGGAACGAAGCAGAGGGAAAAGGGAACAGATTTATTTTCTAGCTCGCTGCCAGCTGATCCAAGCGAATCCATTCGATGGAAGCCCTCAGGGCAGCAAAAAATAAATCTGTCCCCTTTCCCCCTTTTCCCGCAATGCGCGGGTACGTGCCTTGAACAGGGCTTCGTTCGCTTGGTTGCGCTGAGAACCTCACCGTTGGCCGGCTAACCTATTCAGTCGTCCAGAGCCATCATGAGACTGGGGACAGACCACAATTTTGAGGTCCCTTGTAATCGACCCGTCTCATAGTCGTGGTCTATCCTCGTGTTCCCTGCCAAGCACGCGGTAGATCGAGAGTGGCATCGGATGTCAAAAATGAGCACTGCTTGCATTGTGCCATTAGTACGCTATAAGTAATGGAAACCCTGTCCCCTCGCCGAAAGGAAGCAATTATGCGAGCCGTACTACTGCTTTCAGCGACGCTGTTGAGCGGCTGCACCACGACTGAGAATTTTTTTGAAGCCTTCAAGCAACAAAACCTTGCCAATCAAGGCTATTCATCCAGATTAATAACCCCCGAATCCACGGCCCCTACCAGCATTGAAGACCTGCTTAAGAAGGGAGAGGATTCAACCAGATCGGAGAATGAGCAAAGAAAAATCAGAAACTTTGAGCAATCTAAACTCCTTGCCAAATCAGAAGTAAATTGCAACTACTTTGTTGAGAGTATCCACAACCAGCGCGCCGCAAGAAATATAAGCTTCGGCACAATGACAACTATCGCCTCAACTGCTGCTGCCATCGTGGCAGGCAGAGCAGGTCAGAACCTTGCAGGTGCAGCCGCCGTCCTCAGTTCCACCAACAACTCGATTAATCAAGAGATGTACCAGGGCATCTTAATGCCCGCTATCACCAAAGAAATCCTTCAAACAAGAAAGGATCTATACGCAAAAATTGCTACGCGCCAGCAAGATGATATTAGTGCCTACCCATACCCTTTAGCAATAGTCGACGCAATTGCCTACCACAACCTCTGTTCCATTCCATTCGCTCTCGTAGGTTTAGTAAACAAGGCAGAAGCAGCCCCAGCTAGCACTATTGATAACAGCGCGGCAATCCTCTCAATTGACAATGAAATAAATAGAATAAAAAACTTACTCAACGACTCAAGCCTGAGCTTTTCATCCGCAGAGAAGTCTACTCTTAGCAAACAGATACTTGCACTAAATGAGCGCCGAAACTTATTCGTAACCGCCTATGCCTTGCCCCAGGTCAAAGGCCAACCTGGCAATCAGCCCCATTCTTTAGCTCCGCCCGTTGCGCCGGCAACTGATACTCCTGTCCCACTTTCTATTCCTGGTCTCGAAGCTCAGTAAGTGAAACTAGGGACGGACCACGATTGAGTTATTTTATAATCAGCCCTTCTCATCACCGTGATCTGTCCCCGATCGGACACTTAATCCATCCGAATCGCCGGGGCGATATATTTCACCGGTGGGGAAAGGTGGATGGATTTATTTTCTAACCAGCAGCTAATTGATCCAAGCAAATCCATTCGATGGAAGCCCGCAGCGCAACGAAGCAAAAAATAAACTGCCCCCTTTTTCGCTGTTGAAACAGTACGTGGCATCTAAAATTTATCGAGGCCCGCGAAACTGATGATTTGCATCCCCACTCACGATGGATAAAAAATACTCTTTAAATGCTTCTTCGAAAACACTTGAAGTCGGAAATACACTTACAGAGATATCAACAAAGCTGAATTGATAAATTCTATTCAAAACATCACAGACTTTAATCATATATTTGGCAGGATGCTCCTCATCAAAACCCGTAGGAGTAAAACCGTCCAAATATATTTGCTGACAATCGCTTTTTAAATTACGCATCTGCATGCTACCTGACAACCGCATAGCAGCTATTACCCACCGATGAATCCCTATTGATTTTTTATAGCCCCCATGAGAAAAATTACCCAAAGCAACATAAGTACTCTCCCAAGAATGCAAGCACTCTCCAGTACCTATAATTGAGAATGACTTAGTTAAATCTCTATTATTGGGAAAAATATCATCATAGAGCTTTGCACCATTATAGAAAACAACCCCCAAATCACGCTCAACCTGCTGAAGGAGCTCATCGAAGTGTTTCTTGTGGGAGGTCAACTCGTTAAATCTAGTCGCACTGCGGCTTTGAATTGCTGCGTCCTTCGAAATTTTTGCACTTTGCCAAGCTGCTACCGCCGCAGCAAATGTTCCTATAGCAGAAACTATTCCCACAAAATCGGTCATACTTATTTTGCCAGGGGTAATTTTAAAAAAAATACCTCCTGCTATAAACAGTCCAAAACTGACACACCAAACTACCCAATCAGGTCCTCGCCGCACTCAATTTCCCCCTCATTCTAGAACTTTAAAAAGTAGTAACGAGAGAAGGGACAGATTTATTTTCTAGCCCGCTGTCAGTTGATCCAAGCAAATCCATTCGATGAAAATTCTCAGCGCAGCGAAGTAAAAATAAATCTGTCCCCTTTTCCCTTGGGATCCCTCAGGGTCTGCCCCATTTTCCATGTCCCGGTTTTCCAGTCGTGCCTTCAAAGAGATGCGAAAGTCCCGACTCAATACGAAGTTACGATCGCCAAGGCCAACTGCTGGTCCGTCATCAGCGCCGGCCTGTATGTCGTACGGTAATAACGTACGGCCTGCTCAAACTGAGCGCCGCGAATTTCGCCATCTGAGCCAATGAACGCAAGCGCATCGGCCTTGGCAGGCTTGAAGTTTTTCGCAGCCAGCGCAGAAAGCCCCGTCGTCCCCGAAAGGAGGAAGGTTGGAGCCATCGTTATCATCATCATCGAGTTTTGATACGAGCCCCGATCTTCCGCATCAGCTTGAGCGCTGATCGAGACCGTGATCGCGATTGCCAACGTCTTCCATGAACCCATACTTTGATACTTCCATTGCGATCAAAGGGTTGATATCGGTGGCTGTTTTCAAAAACTCTTTCAAACGCCACACAACAAAAAAAGGCCCACCTTTCGGTGAGCCCTTCTAGACCGCCCAGCAGAGCGGATTTTGTTTGGTAGGCGCGATTGGACTCGAACCAACGACCCCCACCATGTCAAGGTGGTGCTCTAACCAACTGAGCTACGTGCCTGCTGTGAGGCGGCATTCTACGGAATTCCGGAGGGGTGTCAACACCTTTTTTTCACCTAACCCTATGAATATGCAAAATATTTAATTTCCCTGCCGCAACGAAGATTCGGGGGTGGCTGGCGGCCGATTTTTATCTCGGGTAGGATCGTCGCATTCGTAAAAAATATAAAACAGAGGTTCCAGAATGACGAACACATCCTACCCAGCGTCCTATTACGCCGCATCGGCCAACCCGGTTCCGGCGCGCCCGGCTCTGCAGGACGACGTCGAGACTGATGTGTGCGTCATCGGCGCGGGTTATACGGGGTTGTCTTCTGCGCTGTTTTTGCTGGAAAACGGTTTCAAGGTCACCGTGCTGGAGGCAGCCAAGGTCGGCTTTGGCGCTTCGGGTCGCAACGGTGGGCAGATCGTCAACAGCTATAGCCGCGACATTGATGTGATCGAGCGCAGCGTCGGCCCGCAGCAGGCGCAGTTGCTGGGCAACATGGCGTTCGAAGGCGGACGGATCATTCGTGAGCGGGTGGCTAAATATCAGATTCAGTGTGATTTGAAGGACGGCGGTGTGTTCGCCGCCCTCACCGCTAAACAAATGGGCCACCTGGAGTCGCAGAAGCGATTGTGGGAGCGTTTCGGTCATACCCAGCTGGAACTGCTGGATCAGCGGCGCATTCGCGAGGTGGTGGCTTGCGATGAGTATGTGGGCGGCATGCTCGATATGAGCGGCGGGCACATTCATCCGCTCAACCTGGCCTTGGGCGAAGCGGCGGCTGTGGAGTCGCTGGGCGGGGTGATTTATGAGCAATCGCCCGCGGTGCGCATCGAGCGTGGTGCGAGCCCGGTTGTGCATACGCCACAAGGCAAGGTCAGGGCCAAGTTCATTATCGTGGCGGGCAATGCTTACTTGGGCAATCTGGTGCCGGAGTTGGCGGCCAAGTCGATGCCTTGCGGTACTCAGGTGATCGCTACTGAGCCGTTGGGCGATGAGCTGGCTCGCAGCTTGTTGCCGCAGGATTATTGCGTCGAAGACTGCAATTACCTGCTCGATTACTACCGGTTGACGGGTGACAAGCGCCTGATCTTCGGTGGCGGCGTGGTGTATGGCGCGAGGGATCCGGCGAACATCGAGGCGATCATTCGGCCGAAGATGCTCAAGGCGTTCCCGCAACTCAAAGATGTGAAGATCGATTACGCCTGGACCGGAAACTTCCTGCTGACGCTGTCGCGTCTTCCGCAGGTCGGGCGGCTGGGGGATAACATCTATTATTCCCAGGGCTGTAGCGGCCATGGCGTGACGTATACGCACTTGGCGGGCAAGGTCCTGGCCGAGGCGCTGCGTGGGCAGGCTGAGCGTTTTGATGCGTTTGCGGACCTGCCGCACTACCCCTTCCCCGGCGGTCAGTTGTTGCGTACGCCGTTTGCGGCGTTGGGGGCTTGGTATTATGGGTTGCGGGATCGGTTGGGGTTCTGAGACTTCAACACCGAAGGGCTGCTTTGCAGCCCAGCGGGAGCAAGCTTCCTCGCCACGGGGCCTGTTTCAATTTTTCAAATCCTGAAAACAAAAAACCCCGGTCTTTCGACCAGGGTCTTTGCTATCGACTAGAAGTAGCTTTGCAGCTTGCTTCCTAGCTTCAAGGCGTTCAGTGGGCCTCGAAGCAGATATGGCGCAGCGGACGGGACTCGAACCCGCGACCCCCGGCGTGACAGGCCGGTATTCTAACCGACTGAACTACCGCTGCGTATCGCTATGGACTTGCGTCCAGTTAACTCGTCTGATCAAAACCCTTGGGTCTGGATCTCGAACCAGGCGAACCTGCTTCGGAAAATATGGCGCAGCGGACGGGACTCGAACCCGCGACCCCCGGCGTGACAGGCCGGTATTCTAACCGACTGAACTACCGCTGCGCGTCGGTGGAGGCTTTTGACAGCTTCCGTCTTGCTTTCGCAAAACTCTCGTAAAACATGGTGGGTGATGACGGGATCGAACCGCCGACATTCTGCTTGTAAGGCAGACGCTCTCCCAGCTGAGCTAATCACCCTTTGCTTCGTTGAGGCCGCGAAATTTACGCAGGTACCGAAGCTAAGTCAATAGCAGGATTGAGTTTTTTTCAAAAACAGCTTCGAGCGGCAAGCTTCAAGCTGCAAGTCAGAAGCGTCAGCAGCACCAATCGCTTGCAGCTTGTCGCTCGCCACTTGCAGCTGCTACTTATTCATAAATCATTTTCTTGGTCATGCCACCGTCCACCACGAACTCCTGCCCCGTGACAAAACCGGCATTGCGCGACAACAGCCACGCCACCATCGCCGCTACGTCCTCTACCGTACCGACCCTGCCGGCAGGATGCTGGGCGTGATCGGCATCGGTCAGGGGTTGCGCGCGACGTTGGGACGGATCTCGCGCATCGATCCAGCCGGGGCTGACAGCGTTGACCCGGATCTCCGGCCCAAGGCTGATTGCCAGGGCATGAGTCAGGGCCAACAGGCCGCCCTTGCTCGCCGCATAGGCCTCGGTGTCGGGTTCCGATTGCGCGGCGCGGGTCGAGGCCAGATTGACAATGGCGCCGTTGTGGGCGCGCAGATACGGCGCACAGTGCTTGGCCAGCAGCATCGGCCCACCCAGGTTTACCGCCAGGACCCGATTCCAATAAGCCAGGTCCAGGCTTTCCAGGGTGATGTTGTGCGGGTCGGCGATGGCCGCGTTGCACACCAGCGCGTCGAGCCGTCCAAACTGCCCGAGCACTTCGGCGATACCGGTGGCGACCTGCCCTTCGTCCGCCACGTCCATCGCGATGAACCAGGCGTTGTCGCCCAGGGTCTTTGCCACCTTGGAACCGCGCTCGCGGTCCAGGTCGGTCAGCACCACCTGCCAGCCCTCACAGATCAGCCAGGCAGCGATACCCAGGCCGATGCCCCGTGCGGCGCCCGTAACCAGTGCAACCCGGCCATGAGTGCCGCTCGGCGGCGTCGCCAGCTCGATCACAAGGCCGCCAACCCGCGGGCCAGGTCGGCTTGCAGGTCCGCTACATCTTCCAGGCCGACCGCGACGCGGATCAGGCTGTCACGAATACCCGCCGATTCACGCTCTTGGGGCGACAGGCGACCATGGGAGGTGGTGCTCGGGTGGGTGATGGTGGTCTTGCTGTCGCCCAGGTTGGCCGTGATGGAAATCAATCGGGTCGCATCGATGAAGCGCCAGGCGCCCTCCTTGCCACCCTTGACCTCGAAGCTCACCACGGCGCCGAAACCGCGCTGCTGACGCAAGGCCAGGTCATGTTGCGGATGGCTCTTGAGGCCGGCGTAATGCACTTTTTCGATGCCGTCCTGTTGTTCCAGCCACTCGGCCAGGGCCTGGGCGTTGGCGCAATGGGCTTTCATGCGCAGGCCGAGGGTTTCCAGGCCCTTGAGGAAGACCCAGGCGTTGAACGGGCTGAGGGTCGGCCCGGCGGTGCGCAGGAAACCCACCACTTCTTTCATCTGCTCGCCACGACCAGCCACCACGCCGCCCATGCAACGGCCCTGGCCGTCGATGAACTTTGTTGCCGAATGCACCACCACGTCCGCGCCCAGCTTCAGCGGTTGCTGCAGCGCGGGGGTGCAGAAGCAGTTATCGACCACCAGCATGGCGCCCTTGGCGTGGGCGATTTCCGCCAGTGCGGCGATGTCCACCAGTTCGGCCAGGGGGTTGGAAGGCGACTCGACGAAAAGCAGCTTGGTATTGGCCTTGATGGCAGCATCCCAAGCGGAAAGGTCCGCCAGGGGCACGTAATCGACTTCCACACCGAAACGCTTGAAGTACTTTTCGAACAGGCTGATGGTCGAACCGAAGACACTGCGCGATACCAGCACGTGATCGCCGGCACTGCAAAAGCTCATCACCACAGCCATGATCGCGGCCATGCCGGTGGCGGTCGCCACGGCTTGCTCGGCGCCTTCCAGAGCGGCGATGCGCTCCTCGAAGGCCCGCACGGTCGGGTTGGTGTAGCGCGAGTAGACGTTGCCCGGCACCTCGCCGGCAAACCGCGCCGCCGCATCGGCAGCGGTGCGGAACACGTAGCTGGAGGTAAAGAACATCGGATCGCCATGTTCGGCTTCCGGTGTACGGTGCTGACCCGCGCGAACCGCCAGGGTATCGAACGCTACGCCTTCAAGGTCGCTGTCCAGTCGACCGGCATCCCAATCCTGACTCATGCTGTCACTCCTTTAATCGGTTAAACGCAAACCGGCCCCTCGGGGCCGGTTGGTGACTCAGTTGTTGTACAGATCGATGATCGCACTGACCGCCTGGGTCTTGGCCTTGGACGCATCGTTACGGGCGTTCTCGATCCTGTTCAGGTAGACCTCGTCGATGTCGCCGGTGACGTACTTGCCGTCGAAGACCGCGCAATCGAACTGCTCGATCTTGATCTTGCCGCCGCCCACCGCTTCGATCAGGTCCGGCAGGTCCTGGTAGATCAACCAGTCGGCACCGATCAGGTCGGCCACGTCCTGGGTGGTGCGGTTATGAGCGATCAGCTCATGGGCACTCGGCATGTCGATGCCGTAGACGTTCGGGTAGCGTACGGCCGGGGCCGCGGAGCAGAAATACACGTTCTTGGCGCCGGCTTCACGGGCCATCTGGATGATCTGCTTGCAGGTGGTGCCACGGACGATGGAGTCATCCACCAGCATCACGTTCTTGCCGCGGAATTCCAGTTCGATGGCGTTGAGCTTCTGGCGTACGGATTTTTTCCGTGCGGCCTGGCCGGGCATGATGAAGGTCCGGCCGATGTAGCGGTTTTTCACGAAGCCTTCGCGGAACTTCACGCCCAGATGGTTCGCCAGTTCCAGGGCCGCGGTGCGGCTGGTGTCCGGGATCGGGATGACCACATCGATGTCGTGCTCCGGACGCTCGCGCAGGATCTTGTCGGCCAGTTTCTCGCCCATGCGCAGGCGCGCCTTGTAGACCGAGACACCGTCGATGATCGAGTCCGGACGGGCCAGGTAGACGTGCTCGAAGATGCACGGGGTCAGGGACGGGTTGGTCGCGCACTGACGGGTGTGCAGCTTGCCGTCTTCAGTGATGTAGACCGCTTCGCCCGGGGCCAGGTCGCGGATCAGGGTGAAGCCCAGCACGTCCAGGGACACGCTTTCCGAGGCGATCATGTACTCGACACCTTCGTCGGTGTGACGCTGGCCGAACACGATCGGGCGGATGCCGTGGGGATCGCGGAAACCGACGATGCCGTAGCCGGTGATCATCGCCACCACGGCGTAGCCGCCGACGCAACGGTTGTGCACGTCGGTCACGGCGGCGAACACGTCTTCTTCGGTCGGCTGCAGCTTGCCGCGCTGAGCCAGTTCATGGGCGAACACGTTGAGCATCACTTCCGAGTCGGAACTGGTGTTGACGTGGCGCAAGTCAGATTCGTAGATCTCCTTGGCCAGTTGCTCGACGTTGGTCAGGTTGCCGTTGTGCGCCAGGGTGATGCCGTAAGGCGAGTTGACGTAGAACGGCTGGGCTTCAGCCGACGTCGAGCTGCCCGCGGTCGGGTAGCGCACATGGCCGATACCCATGTGGCCGACCAGGCGCTGCATGTGGCGCTGGTGGAACACGTCGCGCACCAGGCCGTTGTCCTTGCGCAGGAATAACCGGCCGTCATGGCTGGTCACGATACCGGCAGCGTCCTGGCCGCGGTGCTGGAGCACGGTTAGCGCGTCATACAGCGCCTGATTGACGTTCGACTTACCGACGATACCGACGATGCCACACATGCGACGCAACCCCTACTTAATGGATCTGAACTGAACACACTTACTGCGGCGTTTTGGCCGTCGGCAAGAGGTGTTCCTTGAACGGTATTTCAGCGGGTACGCTGATACCGCTGGCAAGCCACTGACTACTCCAACCCAGGATCAGGTTTTTGGACCAGTCTGCGACCAATAGAAATTGTGGCACGAGCCGGGACTCCTGCCACCACGTATCCTGCTGCACCGGCCCCAGGCTCAAGAGCCCGACGGCCACGACCACCAGCAACGCGCCACGCGCCGCGCCGAAGGCCATGCCCAGGAACCGGTCCGTCCCGGAAAGCCCGGTGACGCGAATCAGTTCGCCGATCAGATAATTGATCATTGCGCCCACCAGCAAGGTGGCGATAAACAAGATGGCACAGCCCGCGATCACGCGGGCCGAGGGAGTTTCGATGTATCCGGCGAGGTACTGGGACAGCGAACCACCAAACATCCAGGCGACGACTCCCGCGATGATCCAGGTCAGCAGCGAGAGGGCTTCCTTGACGAAGCCTCGGCTCAGACTGATCAATGCGGAGATGGCGACGATCGCAACGATCGCCCAGTCAACCCAGGTAAATGGCACGGTGCAGCCTACAGACGGATAAGGCGGCGCATTTTAGCAGAGCGCAGGGCTGTCGGTAAGCTGCGTGATTCAAATCAGCAAAATCGCTGTTAACCACGCTCTGGCTGGAAGCGCACCACAAAACCCTTGAGGTTCTGCTGGCGGCTGAGCAGGTCACGCAGGCGGTCAGCCTCGGCGCGCTCGATCAGCGGACCGACAAACACCCGGTTCTTGCCGTCGGCGGAACGGATGTAGGCGTTATAGCCCTGGCTGCGCAGGGTTTTCTGCAGGTTCTCGGCACTTTCGCGACTGGTCAGGCTGGCCAGTTGCACCGACCAACTGACCGACAGGCCATTAGCGTCCACACGACTCTGGGTTGTGTCCGGCTTGGTCGGAGCAGCGGTGATCGGCTGGCTCGGGGCCGGCTTGACCGCCGGTGCCGCTGGAACAGGCACGGGTGCCACAGCCGGTTTGCTCGGTGCGGCAGGAGTTGGCACAGGAGCCGGTGCGGGCGCAATCGGCGTGGAAGGCGCGACAGGTTGCTCAGCCAGCTCCTCGTCGCTTGGCACAGGCTCTTGGGGCAACGCCTGGGGCTCAGGCACGACCACGGGCTCGACCTGCACGGGCGGCACCGAAGGCGCCTGGGGCGCGGCCGGCGCGTCGACCGTGACCTGGCGCTGCTCGTCCTGACGGGAAAACAGCATCGGCAGAAAAATCACCGCCAGGGCCACCAACACCAGGGCCCCGACCATGCGCTGCTTGTACGCCTTATCCAGCAATGCCATCTGCAGCTTCCTCCGTGGAGCGCCGGGCCAACCATTGAAGGGCCTCGGCAACACAAAAAAATGATCCGAACAGCAGGATTTCGTCATCGGCTGTCGCCAGCTCGCACTGCCCTTCCAGGGCAGCAGCCACGCTGGCGTAGGTTTGCACTGGGGCGCCGTGACGCTGCAAGGCTTCCTGTAACTCAGCCGCCGTACGCGAGCGCGGCGAATCCAGCGGCGTCACCGCCCAGTGCTGGACACTAGCATTCAACGCCTCGACAACGCCATCCAGATCCTTGTCGGACAGCAGCCCGAACACGGCCAGGCGCCGCCCCGCCACGGGCCGTCGGGCCAGGCGCTCGGCCAGGTACTGCGCCGCATGGGGGTTATGGCCGACGTCCAGCAACAGGTTCAGGCGCTTGCCTTGCCAATCGAACTGACGGCGATCGAGGCGCCCGACCACACGGGTCGCCTGCAACGCCTGGACAATGTGCCCGGCCTCCCAGGGCAAGCCCAGCAACAGGTAGGCCTGGAGCGCCAGTGCGGCGTTTTCCATCGGCAGGTCCAGCAGCGGCAGGTCGCGTAATTCCACCGGATTGCCGCGCAGGTCAGTGCCGCGCCACTGCCAATGCTGCTCGGTCATCGCCAGGTCGAAGTCCCGCCCCCGCAAAAAGAACGGGCAGCTCAGCTCACGAACCTTGTCCAGCAATGACTGGGGAGGATTGAGATCGCCACAGAGTGCAGGCGCCCCCTGGCGAAAGATGCCGGCCTTCTCGAAGGCCACGGATTCGCGGGTATCGCCCAGGTAATCGGCATGGTCCACGCCAATGCTGGTGACCAACGCAATGTCTGCGTCCACCAGGTTGACCGTATCCAGGCGCCCGCCCAGGCCGACTTCCAGCACGACCGCGTCGAGACCGGCACGGGCAAACAACCAGAACGCCGCCAGGGTGCCCATTTCGAAATAGGTGAGGGTTGTATCGCCTCGCCCGGCTTCCACCGCGGCAAAGGCTTCGCACAGCTGGGCGTCAGTGGCTTCGACGCCGTTTACCTGCACCCGCTCGTTATAGCGCAGCAGGTGCGGCGAGCTGTAGACACCGACGCTCAGCCCCTGGGCCCGCAGCAGCGAAGCCACGAAGGCGCAGGTCGAACCCTTGCCGTTGGTGCCGGTGACGGTGATGACCCGGGGCGCCGGCTTGGCCAGTCCCATGCGGGACGCTACCGTTCGCGAGCGCTCCAGCCCCATGTCGATGGCCGTTGGATGCAACTGCTCGAGGTAGGCAAGCCAGTCGCCCAGGGTGCGTTGGGTCATAGCCCGGCAGGCACTGGCGGAACGACGATCGGCTCGATCGGTGCGGCGACGAACTTCGGCGTCGGCAGCCCCATCAGTTGCGCCAGCAGGTTGCCCAGGCGCGGACGCAGCTCCTGACGATGGATGATCATGTCGATGGCGCCGTGCTCCAACAGGAATTCACTGCGCTGGAAGCCTTCCGGCAGTTTTTCACGCACGGTCTGCTCGATCACACGCGGCCCGGCAAAACCGATCAGGGCTTTCGGCTCGCCGACGATCACGTCGCCCAGCATCGCCAGACTGGCGGAAACACCACCGTAGACGGGATCGGTCAGCACCGAGATGAACGGAATGCCTTCTTCACGCAAACGCGCCAACACCGCGGAGGTCTTGGCCATTTGCATCAGGGAAATCAGCGCTTCCTGCATCCGCGCACCGCCGGAAGCGGCGAAGCAGATCATCGGGCAACGGTTTTCCAGGGCATGGTTGGCGGCGCGAACGAAACGCTCGCCGACGATGGCGCCCATGGAACCGCCCATGAAGGAGAATTCGAAAGCCGAGACCACCACCGGCATGCCCAGCAAGGTGCCGCTCATGGATACCAGGGCGTCTTTTTCACCGGTCTGCTTCTGGGCTGCGGTCAGGCGATCCTTGTACTTCTTGCCGTCGCGGAATTTCAGGCGATCCACTGGTTCCAGGTCGGCCCCCAGCTCCACGCGGCCTTCTGCGTCGAGGAAAATATCGATACGGGCACGCGCACCGATGCGCATGTGGTGGTTGCACTTGGGGCAAACGTCCAGGGTTTTTTCCAGCTCGGGACGGTACAGCACCGCCTCACAGGATGGACATTTGTGCCACAGACCTTCGGGCACCGAGCTTTTCTTCACCTCGGAACGCATGATCGAAGGGATCAGTTTGTCTACCAACCAGTTGCTCATGCTTTCTTTCTCCAGTACCGGCGGCCCGAACGCTCTGGTTCGCGGCCCCGCGTATGCCCTTGAGCTAAATTCATTGTGCGGCGAGGATCGAACGGCCACCACGGTCAGCGCGAAACATGACCTGCGTACAGCCCAATCTCCTCAACCATCCCGGCAACCGCTGCACTGCGGTTGCCCCTACGTTATCGGCCCACCCGAAGGTGGTGCCTGCCTGCTTTGTACAGTGCAGGTATGGACGGCGGCAGTCTGCCAGCCGTCACATTGACTACTGGCTGTTGCGAACAGCAGCCATGAACGCACGAATCTTTGCCGGATCCTTGATGCCCTTGCCCTGCTCCACCCCGCCGCTCACGTCCACCGCGTAAGGGCGAACCTGGCGAATGGCCGCGGCGACGTTTTCCGCCGTCAGGCCACCGGCCAGGATGATCGGCTTGCTCAAGCCTCGTGGCACCAGCGACCAGTCGAACGCTTCGCCAGTACCACCGGGCACGCCTTCCACATAGGTGTCCAACAAAATGCCGCTGGCACTGGCAAAGGCGTCGCAAGCGGCGGCGATGTCGTCACCGGCCTTGACCCGCAACGCCTTGATGTACGGACGATGCCAGCCTTCGCAATCGGCCGGAACTTCATCGCCATGGAACTGCAACAGGCCCAGCGGCACCGCATCGAGGATTTCGCCCAGCTCGCAACGACTGGCATTGACGAACAACCCCACCGGGGTCACGAACGGCGGCAGGGCCTGGATGATCGCCCGCGCCTGCTGCACCGTCACCGCCCGTGGACTCTGGGCGTAGAACACCAGCCCGATGGCATCGGCCCCGGCCTCGACCGCCGCCAACGCGTCCTCGACGCGGGTGATCCCGCAAATCTTGCTGCGAACGACCGGCATGGTGAGTAAAACCTCAGGCAAATCCGTGAAAGTCCCGGATGGTAACAAATGCTGCGGGGGGCGTCAGCCGTCGAGTTCCGAGAAGCCCGTGAGGAAATGTGGCCCGATGTATCGCTCTGGCAGCTCGAATTCATCGCGATATTCGACCTGTACCAGGTACAAGCCAAACGGGTGCGCCGTGACACCACCGGAACGGCGGATACGACTATCGAGCACCTCCTTGATCCACTCCACCGGCCGCTCGCCAGCGCCGATGGTCATCAGCACGCCGGCAATGTTGCGCACCATGTGGTGGAGGAAGGCACTGGCGCGGATGTCGAGCACGATCATCTTGCCGTGACGGGTCACTCGCAGGTGATGCAACTCCTTGATCGGCGACTTGGCCTGGCACTGGCCGGCACGGAAGGCGCTGAAGTCATGGACGCCGACCAGGTATTGCGCCGCCTCGGCCATGCGCTCGACGTCCAGCGGGCGATGGTTCCAGGTGATTTCTTCGTTCAGGTGCGCCGGGCGGATCTGGTCGTTGTAGATCACGTAGCGGTAACGCCGGGCGATGGCCTTGAACCGCGCATGGAAATGCGCCGGCATCACCTTGGCCCAGCTAACGCTGACGTCGTGGGGCAAGTTGATGTTGGCGCCCATGACCCAGGCCTTCATCGAACGCTCGACCTGGGTGTCGAAATGCACCACCTGGCCGCAGGCATGCACGCCGGCATCGGTACGGCCGGCGCAATGCAGCGACACGGGCGAGTCGGCGACTTTGGACAGCGCGTTTTCGAGGGTTTCCTGCACCGTCAATACACCGGACGCCTGGCGCTGCCAACCACGGTAGCGCGAGCCTTTGTATTCAACGCCCAAGGCGATCCGGAAAAAGCCGTCGGCCGCCATTTCGGCGGCCGGGTTGTCTATGTTTGCCAAGAAATTACAGCCTGCTGAAGTACGCAAAGGCGGGCATTATAAGGCCGGCGGGGCGGGATGCCAGTGCAACCGGTAACCCGGGACTGGATCGACTGGCGTCATCGTCGGATCGCCGCCCGAGCAAGCTCGGCTCCCACAAGGGTTTGTGAACGCCGCAAACCAATGTGGGAGCGGGCTTGCTCGCGAAGACGGCGGTACAGTCAACATTGATGTCGCCTGACACATTGCCTTCGCGAGCAAGCCCGCTCCCACACCTATCGGCTTGAACCCGACAATCTCACGCCAAGCGCGACAACATTTCCTGCGCTTCGCTCTTCTGGGTCGCATCGCCTTCGCTGAGGACTTCGCCGAGGATGTCGCGGGCGCCGTCGTTGTCGCCCATGTCGATGTAGGCCTGGGCCAGATCGAGCTTGGTCGCCACCTCATCGGTGCCGCTGAGGAAGTCGAAGTCCGGTTCGTCTTCAGCGCCGACCAGAGCATCTTCGGCGGTGAAGGTCGGCTGGCCCAGACTGTCGGACAGGCGATCCAGCTCGGCGTTGACGTCGTCCAGCTCGGACTCGAAGGCATCCTTGGGCTGATCAGGGGCGTCCATCTCATCCGCGAGGGACAGATCGAAATCCGCCGGCAGCTCGAGATCGTCGGCCGGCGTATCGGCCAAGGCTGGCGTCTCAGTCGCAGGCACATCCAGGCCCTTGAGGTCGTCGTCCAGATCCAGCAGGAAGTCTTCATCGTCGAGCGCCGGGATCGGCGTCGGCGCATCGGCCCCCAGGTCCAGGTCGAATTCCGACAAGTCGTCCAGGCTTTCGTTGGCCTCGGTCTGCTGCTTGAGCACCGACTCGAAGCTCAGGTCATCGTCTTCCGGGAATGCGTCCAGTTCGGCGACAGGCTCCGGTGCCGGCGTGACCGGGGTCGTTTCCAGGTCATCCAGGCTCAGGTCGAAGGCGCTGTCCAGTTCCTCGTCGGTCGGCGACTTGTCTTCCAGCAGGTCCTTGACGTACTGCGCGTCCAGTTCTGCCGCAACGGCCGCAGCGGCCAGGCCAGCGGTGGTCGCGACCACCATGGCCGGGAAACGGCTTTTCAGCTGTTCGACCTGGGCGAAGTTGTCGCCATTGGCCACCAATTGGCGCTCCTGGGCGACAAAGGCGTCGCGGTCACCCTGTTGGCCGTAGACTTCCATCAGCTTCAGGCGCAGGTCGCTACGCTGGGGCTCGGCCTTGATGCCCTGTTCGAGCAGGTCGGCGGCCTGGTTCAAGCGACCTCGGTCGATATGGGACTGGGCCTGGGGCAGCACGTCGTCGGAGCGCTCGGCGGCCGGTGCCACCAATGGCGCGGCGATAGGTGGCGTGACCACCACAGGCTCGACCACCGGGGCTGGCTTGGGCACTGGCGCAGGGGCCGGTGCGGGTTTTGGCTCGAGTTTTACGCTAGGCGGTGGAACATCAATGCCCTCGAAGCTGCTCGGGGGCAGATCCAGCTCCGGGGAGAAGTCGGCCTCCTCCTCGAGGGCTCGGGCCATGCGCAAATGCTTTTCCGCTTCCTGTTGGGCCTTGCGGCGACGGGCGAGCAACAGCAGCAACAACAGCAGGAGCAACGCACCGCCGCCAATCAAACCCAACAGGATCGGATTGGTCAGCAAGTCGTTGTATTTTTGCTCGTTGGACGCAGCAGGCGTCGGCTCGACCGCTGAGGCAGGCGGGGTCGCTTCCGGGGCCGGCGTGGGTGCAGCCGCCGGGGCCTGTGGCGCTGGCGCAGGGGTCAGCTCAGCGGACATCGCCGGAGGCGCCTCGCCAGCAGGTGCCTCGCCCGCAGGCGGAACGGCGACACCTTCAGCCTGCATCTTGGCCAGTTGATTGTTCTTCAGCTCGATCAGGCGTTGCAGCTTGTCCAGTTGGCTCTGCAGATCCGCCATGCGGCTTTTCAGCTCTTCGTTATCCCGGCGCGCCGAATCGAGGCTTTCCTGGGTAACCGCCAGCTTGTTGGAAAGCGCCTGGGCATCGCCGGCAGCGCCCTTGCCGCCCGCCTTCGCCGCATCGGCCGACACCAGGCTCAAGTTGTCGCGACCGGCCGCCTGGGCCGGCGCGCCTTCACCACGGCCACGCTTGGTGGCGTCCAATTGCTGCTTGCCTGCACCCGCCACGCTACGACGCCCCGAGCGCCAGGCGGCGTTCTGCGCCGCCACTTCGGCAATGGCCTGGGGTTGCGGCAACGCTGTGCTTTGTACCGGGTCAGGCAGGCGCAACACCTGGCCGGTCTTGAGCAGGTTGATGTTGCCATTGATGAACGCGTTCGGGTTCAACGCCTGGATCGCCAGCATGGTTTGCTGGACCGACCCACCGTTGCGCACCTTCGCGGCGATTTCCCACAGGGTATCGCGCGGCGTGGTGGTGTACTGGGAAGGCTTGGTGGCCCCGGTGACCGGCGTGGACACGACCTGGGGCGGTTTCGCCCGGGCGGCATCGGCGGCCTGTGGCGAGAATTTGGAAGGATCGAGCAGCACGCTATAGTCGCGCAGCAGGCGGCCGTTGGGCCACATCACCTGCACCAGGAACTTGACCATCGGTTCGGACAGCGGCCGGCTGGATGTGACTCGCAGGACACTCTTGCCGTTGGCGTTGATCACCGGGGTAAAGCTCAGGTCGCTGAGAAAGGCTTGGCGATCAATGCCCGCCTTGGCGAATTCTTCGGGAGGAGCCAGGCTCGGCACCACTTCGGCGGCAGTCAGTTGCTGAACATCGAGCAGTTCGATTTCGGCCACCAGGGGCTGGTTCGGCGGCGACTTGAGGGTCAATTCCCCGAGCCCGAGCGCTTGCGCCATACCGGAGGACAGCGCCGAGGCGGCCGCTATTGCTAACACCAGTTTGCGAACTTGAACCATAGCCTCTTCCTTTGTTTGAACATTCCTCGGCCAGCGAGAAGGTATTGATGCCGCTGCCGTAAGGCATTGCGCGCAGCCCCGAAGCGACGGTGCGCGCGATCATTTCACTCATGCCCCGGGAAAGCCGCCCAGAGGGATGTTCGCCTTCAGCATTCCGACCAAGCATAGCGCCCAGCTAGAATCATTCGACAAATTGACGCCAAGTATCTTTTACAGCAAGTCTTTAATCAACAACTCAGCCACCTGTACAGCATTGAGCGCTGCACCCTTGCGCACGTTATCTGACGTCAACCACATATTCAGTTCAGCCGGATCGTCGATCCCACCCCGTACCCGACCAACGTAGACCACATCCTGGCCCACTGCATCACCCACCGCAGTCGGGTAGTCGCCCGCCTCCACCAGCTCGATGCCAGGCGCCGCTTCCAAGGCCGCGTTGACCTTGGCCAGGTCGACGGCCTTGGCGGACTGCACGGCCACGCTAAAGCTATCGCCAAAAAACACCGGGGCTTGAATGCAAGTGACGGAAATCTTTAACAAAGGTTGATCCAACACCTGGCGCAACTCGCGGACCAGGCGCTTTTCCAGCGACGTATGGCCCTGTTCGTCCGGCGCGCCGACCTGGGCCAACAGGTTGAACGCCATCTGCCGGTCAAAGAATTTCGGTTCCAGCGGACGGGCGTTGAGCAGCTCGGCGGTCTGGCGCGCCAGCTCGCTCACGGCCACGCGCCCCTGGGCCGATACCGCGAGGCTGGCGGTCAGGCTGATGCGCTGCAGATCCAGGCATTCGCGCAGCGGTGCGAGCACCACCGCCAAGGCTGTGGCCGATGCGCTGGGGCTGCTGACCTGAAACGGCTTGCCCAGGCCAGCCAGGACCTGGGCGTTGGCTTCCGGCACGATCTGCGGCGCCTGCTCGGGCGGCAACGCACCGGACAAATCGATCAGCGCGCAGCCGGCCGCCGTGGCTCGCGGGGCGAAACTCAGGGTCACCGCCGGGCCGGCGGCGAAGAACACCAGTTGGACTTTGCTGAAATCGAATTCGTCGACCTCGCGTACCCGCACGTTTTTATTGCGAAACATCACCGAGCTACCTGCCGATTCGCTGCTGGCCAGCAGGTGCAGGTTGCCGACCGGGAAGTCCCGTTCTTCGAGAATCTGGACGAGGGTTTCGCCGACAGTACCGGTGGCGCCGATCACGGCAATATCAAAGGACTGGCTCATGGGTCTACCTCAGGTAAAACGTGGGGAGCGGCACTTTACCGGGTGGTGGGTGGGCAAGCAATTGGCAGGAAAACCTGTGGTGATTGTGCCGACCTCTTCGCGAGCAGGCTCGCTCCCACAGGTTTTGTGACCACTGAAGATCCAATGTGGGGCTTGCTCGCGAATGCGGTGTGCCAGCTAAAAACTAGTGACTGACACTCTGCTTTCGCGAGCAAGCCCGCTCCCACAATTGATCCTATACATCCAGCTCCATAAAAAAACCCGCGCCTCTCACAAGGCACGGGCTCTTTCACAGCCGCAATCGATCAACGCTCGAGCAGGATCCGTAGCATGCGGCGCAGCGGTTCGGCCGCGCCCCACAGCAGTTGGTCGCCGACGGTGAAGGCACCGACGAATTGCGAACCCATGTTCAGTTTGCGCAGACGGCCCACCGGTACATTCAGGGTGCCGGTGACCTTGGTCGGGCTCAGCTCCTGCATGCTGGTCTCGCGATTGTTCGGCACCAGCTTGACCCAAGGGTTGTGCTGGCTGATCAGGCCTTCGATGTCGGCGATCGGCACGTCTTTGTTCAGCTTGATGGTCAGCGCCTGGCTGTGGCAGCGCATGGCGCCGATGCGCACGCAGATGCCGTCCACCGGGATCGGGCTCTTGAAGCGACCCAGGATCTTGTTGGTTTCGGCCTGGGCCTTCCATTCTTCACGGCTCTGACCGTTAGGCAGCTCCTTGTCGATCCAAGGAATCAGGCTGCCGGCCAGCGGCACGCCGAAGTTCTCGGTCGGGTAGGCATCGCTGCGCATCGCCTCGGCGACCTTGCGGTCGATGTCGAGGATGGCGCTGGCCGGGTTGGCCAGGTCATCGGCGACGGCGGCGTGGGTCGCGCCCATCTGCTTGATCAGCTCACGCATGTTCTGCGCGCCGGCACCGGACGCCGCCTGGTAGGTCATGGCGCTCATCCATTCCACCAGCCCGGCTTCGAACAGCCCGCCCAGGCCCATCAGCATCAGGCTGACGGTGCAGTTGCCGCCGATGTAGTTCTTGGTGCCCGCGTCCAGCTGCTGGTCGATGACCTTGCGGTTCACCGGGTCGAGGATGATCACCGCGTCGTCCTGCATGCGCAGGCTGGAAGCGGCGTCGATCCAGTAACCCTGCCAGCCGGCTTCACGCAGCTTGGGGAATACTTCGCTGGTGTAGTCGCCGCCCTGGCAGGTCAGGATGACGTCGAGGGTCTTGAGCTCTTCGACGCTGTAGGCATCCTTGAGCACACCGGTGTCCTTGCCCACGGACGGGCCCTGGCCACCAACGTTGGAAGTGGTGAAGAACACCGGCTCAATGAGATCGAAATCCTGCTCTTCCAGCATTCGCTGCATGAGCACGGAACCGACCATGCCGCGCCAACCGATCAGACCTACACGTTTCATCGCAACTACACCTATACAAAAGTGGGCCACCGTCGAAGCGGTGGGCCCGAAAGATTACAGATTCCGCAGCGCCGCGACTACTGCATCGCCCATTTGCTGCGTACCGACTTTGGTACAACCTTGCGACCAGATATCACCAGTGCGCAAGCCTTGGTCCAAGACCACGCTGACGGCTTTTTCGATCGCGTCGGCGGCATCGTTCAAGTTGAAGCTGTAGCGCAGCATCATCGACACCGACAGGATGGTCGCCAATGGGTTGGCAATTCCTTGCCCGGCGATGTCCGGCGCTGAACCGTGGCACGGCTCGTACATGCCCTTGTTGTTGGCGTCCAGGGAGGCCGACGGCAGCATGCCGATGGAACCGGTGAGCATCGACGCTTCGTCGGACAGGATGTCGCCGAACATGTTGTCGGTGACGATCACGTCGAATTGCTTCGGCGCACGCACCAGTTGCATGGCGGCGTTGTCGACGTACATGTGGCTCAGCTCGATGTCCGGGTAA
Source organism: Pseudomonas sp. OA65 (assembly GCF_017498305.1). Lineage (NCBI taxonomy): Bacteria > Pseudomonadati > Pseudomonadota > Gammaproteobacteria > Pseudomonadales > Pseudomonadaceae > Pseudomonas > Pseudomonas sp. OA65. The sequence goes on along the minus strand of NZ_JAGDEZ010000044.1, from coordinate 10,538 downwards.
TCCTGGGCCACCTGCTCGACCACTTCACGCCACAGTTGGCTGGAAGCCAGCACGTTGGCCTTGTCCACCGAGCACAGCTTCTTGCCACGCACGCGGGCCATGTCGAAGCCGACCCGGGCGATACGGCGGATTTCGCTTTCGCTGTACGGCAGGGTGTCGTAGGCCTGGCGCTCGCCGTTTTCCAGCTCACGGGTGCCACGCGGGGCGCCGAAGTAGATACCGCCGGTCAGCTCACGGACGATGAGGATGTCCAGGCCCGAGACGATTTCCGGCTTCAGGCTCGAGGCATCGGCCAGTTGCGGGTAAAGAATCGCCGGACGCAGGTTGCCGAACAGGCCCAGTTGCGCACGGATCTTCAGCAAGCCGCGCTCAGGACGGATGTCGCGTTCGATCTTGTCCCATTTCGGGCCGCCCACGGCGCCCAGCAGCACGGCATCGGCAGCACGGGCACGGTCCAGGGTTTCATCGGCCAGCGGCACGCCGTGCTTGTCGATGGCGGCGCCGCCGATCACGTCGTGGCTGAGCTCGAAGCCCAGGCCGTACTTGTCGTTCGCCAGTTCCAGGACCTTGACCGCCTCGGCCATGATTTCCGGACCAATGCCATCACCTGGGAGAATCAGAATCTGCTTGCTCATGCTTTCCTCATTTGCTCTGTCGACACGGGCCGGGGCTTCGTAGCCAAGGCCGGGCCGGGAAAAATGCTATCGCTCGGCCCACAGCACCAGTACATCTGTACTGAACGAACCATCGGCCTCAATCTCAAAATATTCACGCACTTCGTCGCCCATCGAACGCTGCAGCTGCAGGATCGCCGCACGCATGACCTCGGGCGTGCGCATGCGTTCGACCCAGGAGCGGTACTCCAGGCGCAGGCGCTGGCGCGAGGTGCTGCGGGTGTGCAACCCCGCGTCGCTGACCTGGCGCAACCATTCGTCGGCGGAATAATCGCGCACATGGCTGGTGTCGCGCAGCACTTCAATGCTTTGCAGGTAGGTGTCCAGCAACGGCATGCCCGGCGACAGGATGTCGATGAACGCCATCACCCCGCCCGGCTTGAGCACCCGTCGCACTTCCCGCAGCGCCAGGCCGAGGTCGCTCCAATGATGCGCCGAATAACGGCTGAACACGAAGTCGAACTCAGCGTCGGCGAACGGCAGGCGCTCGGCGGCGCCACGAACCGTGCTGATGTTGCCCAGGCCACGCTCGGCCGCCGCCGTGGCGACCACGTCAAGCATCTGCTGGGACAAATCATAAGCCACCACCTCACCGGCCAGCGGTGCCACGTGGAAACTCACATGACCAGCGCCGCACCCCAGGTCCAGCACACGGGCATCGCCACGACCGGCCAAGGCAGCCTGTAGCAGCGCGAATTCAGCGCCCTGGGCGTGCACGGCACTGCTCAGGTAGGCTGAGGCCTGTTCACCGAATTGCTTTTGTACAACCTGACTGTGGGCGGTGCTGGTCATGGGGACTTCCTTTTGGTGTTGTGTTGCCTGGGCGGGCCTCTTCGCGAGCAGGCTCGCTCCCACAGGAGTTTTGTGAACACCGCAAATCCAATGTGGGAGCGAGCCTGCTCGCGAAGACGTCGTTATGCCTTACGCAAATCAAGCATCGCGAAACAACCAAGGCTGGCTCGCCCGGTGCTTGGCCTCGAACGCGGCAATCGCCTCGCCGTCCTGCAAGGTCAGGCCGATGTCATCCAGGCCATTGAGCAGGCAATGCTTGCGGAACGCGTCGATCTCGAAACCCAGCACCTTGCCGTCGGGACGGGTCACGGTCTGGGCAGCCAGGTCGATCTGCAATTGATAGCCGGGGTTGGCCTCGACCTGCTGGAACAGTTCATCCACGTCAGCATCGCTGAGGATGATCGGCAGCAAGCCGTTCTTGAAGCTGTTGTTGAAGAAGATGTCGGCGTAGCTCGGCGCGATGATGCTGCGGAAACCGTATTCTTCCAGGGCCCATGGCGCGTGCTCGCGGCTCGAACCGCAGCCGAAGTTCTCCCGGGCCAGCAACACGCTGGCGCCCTGGTAGCGCTCGGCGTTGAGCACGAAATCCTTGTTCAGCGGCCGCTTGGAGTTGTCCTGGTACGGCTGGCCGACATCCAGGTAGCGCCATTCGTCGAACAGGTTCGGGCCAAAACCGGTGCGCTTGATGGACTTCAAGAACTGCTTGGGAATGATCTGGTCGGTGTCGACGTTGGCACGATCCAAAGGCGCGACAAGACCGGTGTGCTGGGTAAAAGCTTTCATGCTGCGCTCCTTCAGATCAATTCGCGGACGTCGACGAAACGGCCGTTTACGGCGGCCGCGGCGGCCATGGCCGGGCTCACCAGGTGCGTACGGCCACCGGCGCCTTGACGGCCTTCGAAGTTACGGTTGGAGGTGGAGGCGCAATGCTCGCCCGACTCCAGGCGATCGGGATTCATCGCCAGGCACATCGAGCACCCTGGCTCACGCCACTCGAAACCGGCCTCGAGGAAAATCTTGTCCAGCCCTTCCGCTTCGGCCTGGGCCTTCACCAAGCCCGAGCCCGGCACCACGATGGCCTGCTTGATGGTCGAGGCCACCTTGCGGCCCTTGGCGATCACCGCAGCGGCGCGCAGGTCTTCGATCCGCGAGTTGGTGCAGGAACCGATGAACACGCGGTCGAGCTGAATGTCGGTGATCGCCTGGTTGGCGCTCAAGCCCATGTACTTCAAGGCGCGGACGATGGAGTCGCGCTTGACCAAGTCCATTTCCTTGGCCGGATCCGGTACGTTCTGGTCCACGGCCAAAACCATTTCCGGGGAAGTGCCCCAGCTGACTTGCGGCTTGATCTGCGTCGCGTCGAGCTCGACCACGGTGTCGAACTTGGCATCGGCGTCGGAAACCAGGTCTTTCCAGGCCTCGACCGCCATGTCCCATTCCGCGCCTTTTGGCGAGAACGGACGGCCCTTGACGTATTCCACGGTTTTTTCATCGGCAGCCACCAGGCCGACACGGGCGCCGGCCTCGATGGACATGTTGCAGATGGTCATGCGGCCTTCGACGGACAAATCGCGGATCGCGCTGCCGGCGAACTCGATGGCATGGCCGTTACCGCCGGCGGTGCCGATCTTGCCGATCACGGCCAGGACGATGTCCTTGGCGGTCACGCCGAACGGCAACTTGCCCTCGACGCGCACCAGCATGTTTTTCATTTTCTTGGCGACCAGGCACTGGGTGGCGAGCACATGCTCCACCTCGGAGGTACCGATGCCATGGGCCAAGGCGCCGAAAGCACCGTGGGTCGAGGTGTGCGAGTCGCCGCAGACCACGGTCATGCCGGGCAAGGTCGCGCCCTGCTCCGGGCCGATGACGTGGACGATGCCCTGGCGCACATCGTTCATCTTGAATTCGACGATGCCGTATTCGTCACAGTTATCGTCGAGGGTCTGGACTTGCAGGCGCGAGACCTGGTCGGCAATCGCTTCGATGCCGCCCTTGCGCTCCGGCGTGGTCGGTACGTTGTGGTCCGGGGTCGCGATGTTGGCATCGATGCGCCACGGCTTGCGCCCGGCCAGGCGCAGGCCTTCGAAGGCCTGCGGCGACGTCACTTCGTGAATGATGTGACGGTCGATGTAGATCAGCGCCGAGCCATCGTCGCGCTGCTTGACCAAATGCGAATCCCAGAGCTTGTCGTAGAGCGTTTTGCCGGCCATCAGACGGTTTCCTCATCAGCTTGTTTCTATGCCCCGGGCCTTGAACGAATCAATAACCCCTTGGCTTGTGAGGCTGATCCTATGGGGTTACATTAAATAACTCAAATTCATATTTTTCATACTTTGCATAACCAACTGGAATCTGACCGGAACCGCCATGGACCTCGCCAACCTCAATGCTTTTATTGCCATCGCCGAGACGGGCAGTTTCTCCGGCGCCGGCGAACGCCTGCACCTGACACAGCCGGCCATTAGCAAGCGCATTGCCGGTCTTGAGCAGCAGCTCAAGGTGCGCCTGTTCGACCGCCTGGGCCGTGAAGTGGGCCTGACCGAGGCCGGCCGGGCCCTGTTGCCACGGGCTTATCAGATCCTCAACGTGCTCGACGACACCCGCCGCGCCCTGACCAACCTGACCGGCGAAGTGACCGGGCGCCTGACCCTCGCCACCAGCCACCACATCGGCCTGCACCGCCTGCCGCCTTTATTGAGAGAGTTCACCCGGCGCTATCCCCAGGTGGCGCTGGACATCCAGTTCCTGGATTCGGAAGTGGCCTACGAAGAAATCCTCCATGGCCGGGCGGAACTGGCCGTCATCACCCTCGCTCCCGAACCCCACACGCTGGTACGGGCTACGCCGGTGTGGGACGACCCCTTGGATTTCGTCGTCGCCCCGGAGCATGCCTTGCTGGAAAACGGCGCGGTGAGCCTGGCGGACATCGCCTTGCATCCGGCGGTATTCCCGGGGGGCAACACCTTTACCCATCACATCGTGCAACGATTGTTCGAGGCCCAGGGCCTGACGCCGAACATCGCCATGAGCACGAATTATCTGGAAACCATAAAGATGATGGTCTCCATCGGCCTGGCCTGGAGCGTTCTGCCGCGCACCATGCTCGATGAACAGGTCGCGCGCATTCCTTTGCCAGGCATACAGCTCAGTCGCCAGCTAGGCTATATCTTGCACACCGAACGGACGCTATCGAACGCCGCACGGGCTTTCATGGCCTTACTGGACGCACAAATCGATTTGCCAGGGACAAAGGCATAGGTTGTGCCGCGCCTGTAGGGCCTTGAATGCTTGTGTTTAATGCCCAAACCCGCTCAAGGCTCGCTAGAAAAATGCCCAAACCCGCTGACCATCTCCCGCCCCTGCCGCGCATCCAGGCGCTCGACCCGAAGCGGTCCGAGCAAAGCTGGGACAGCGCGCCACAGTTGCTGGCCGCCCTGAACGGCGCGCGGCTGGGCGCCTGGTCGTGGGACATCGAGAGCGGACGGATCAGTTGGTCCCGCGGCACCCAGGCACTGTTCGGCTTCGATCCGCGCCAGCCGTTGCCGGCGGACGTGGACTACCTCGACCTGCTGTTGCCCGAAGACCGGGCCAGGGCCGTGCGCGCCTTTCATGCGGCGGTGGCCGGGGCGCCGCTGGAACAGGCCATGCACCATCGCATCGTCTGGCCCGACGGCAGCCTGCACTGGCTGGAGATCAGTGGCAGCGTCCTGCCCGACAAGCACGGCCGGCCGCGCATGATCGGGGTGATTCGCGAAATCACCCATCAGCGCGAGCGGGAACAGGCGCTGCGCAGTTCGGAAAAACGCTTCGCCACGCTCTTTCACCTGTGCCCGAACATGGTCCTGCTGACCCGCCAGGAAGACGGCCTGATCAGCGAGGCCAACCAGTATTTCGAAAGTCTGTTCGGTTGGCCGGTGCATGACGTGGTCGGCCGCACCACGCTGGAGCTGGGCTTGTGGGTTGACCCCAAGCAGCGGGCGAAACTGGTGGAGGCGACCAAAGCCAAGGGCGAGCTGATCAGCATGGAAGTGGAGTTCCGAGCCAGTAACGGTCAGATCCATAACGGGATTCTCAGTGCGCAGAAAGTCGAACTCGAAGGCCAGCCGTACCTGCTGAGCACGTTCCTCGACACCACCGAGCGCAAACTCGCCGAACAGGCCCTCAAGGACAGCCAGGAACGCCTGGACCTGGCCCTCGACTCGGCGCAACTGGGCACCTGGGACTGGCACATTCCCAGCGGCATGCTCTACGGCTCGGCCCGGGCCGCGCAGCTCCATGGCCTGGAACCCAAGCCGTTCCACGAATCGTTCGATGCGTTTTTCGAGGGGGTCCCCACCGAAGAACGCAACAACATGCGCAACGCCTATCGCAGCCTGCGCGAAGGTCCGGCGGGCAACTACCAGTTGACCTACCGCGTGCAACTGCCGGACGGCAGCTCGCGCTACCTGGAAAGCCGCGCCCGCCTCTACCGCAACGACGACGGCAGCCCCCTGCGCATGGCCGGGACCTTGCTGGACATCACCGACCAGGTGGAGCGCGAACAAAGCCTGGCCGCCTCGGAAGAGAAATTCGCCACGCTGTTCCAGGTCAGTCCCGACCCGATCTGCGTCACTCACCAGGACAGCGGCCGATTCCTCGAGATCAACTCCAGCTTCACCCAGACCTTCGGCTGGACTGCCAGCGACGTCAATGGCCTCAATGCCGACGAGATCGGCCTCTGGGATGCCTCGGGCAGCAGCCTGCAACGCATCGAGCGGGTGATCCGCGAACAATCGCTGAACAATGTCGCCATCGTCGTTCACCATAAGAACGGCCAGCCGCTGACCTGCGTGATTTCCAGCCGGCAAATCAACGTTGGCAACCAACCCTGCATCGTTACGACCTTGCGCGACATTACACAGCAGCAACGCTCCGAAGCCGCCCTCAAGGCCAGTGAAGAGAAGTTCGCCAAGGCGTTTCATTCCAGCCCCGACGCCATCACCATCACCGAGCTCGAAAGCGGTCGCTACCTGGAAGTCAACGACGGTTTTTGTCGGTTGACCGGCTACCGCGCCGATGAAGTGATCGGGCGTACAGTCCATGAGGTGGGTATCTGGGCCGAAGAAAAACAGCGCGCCGCCCTGCTGGCCGAACTGCAACTCAAGGGCCGCGTGATCCACCAGGAAATGCTCGGGCGCAATAAACGGGGGGAAATTCTCACGGTAGAAGTCTCGGTCGAGCCCATCACCCTCAATGAAACCGCGTGCCTGCTATTGACCGCCCGGGACGTCAGCCTGCTGCGCAACGCTGAAGCCCAGATCCGTCACCTGGCCTATCACGACTCGCTGACCAACCTGCCCAACCGGGCCTTGCTGATGGACCGCCTGAGCCAGCAGATCGCCCTGCTCAAGCGTCACAACTTGCGAGGTGCTCTGCTGTTTCTCGACCTGGACCACTTCAAGCACATCAACGACTCCCTCGGTCACCCGGTGGGCGATACCGTGCTTAAAATCATCACCGCACGCCTGGAAGCCAGCGTGCGCCTGGAAGACACCGTCGCGCGCCTGGGCGGCGACGAGTTCGTGGTCTTGCTCAGCGGCCTGGAAGGCTCGCGCAGCCAGGTCAGCAAGCAAGTGCAGACCCTGGCCGACACCCTGCGTGAACTGCTCTCGGAACCCATGTTTCTCGATGGCCAACGCCTGCAGGTCACGCCTAGCATCGGCATCGCGCTGATCCCCGACCACGGTTCCACGCCCACCGATTTGCTCAAGCGCGCGGATATTGCGCTGTACCGTGCCAAGGATTCGGGACGCAACACCTCGCAGATGTTTCACACCACCATGCAAAAAGCTGCCAGCGAACGGCTGCGCATGGAAACCGACCTGCGCCAGGCCCTGGCCCGTGGCGAGTTCAGCGTGCATTTCCAGCCCCAGGTCGATGCCCGGGACAATCGCATCATCGGCGCCGAAGCCTTGGTACGCTGGCATCACCCGGACCTCGGCGCCCAATCGCCCAATGAATTCATCAAAGTGCTGGAAGACAGCGGCCTGATCCTCGAAGTCGGGACCTGGATCCTCGATGAAGCCTGCGACGGCTTCAAGCAACTGATCGCCAAGGGCAAGATCGACCCGCAGCGATTCAGCCTGTGCGTGAACATCAGCCCACGGCAATTCCGCCAGAGTGACTTCGTCGAGCGCATCGAAAACAGCCTGGCCAGCCACGGCCTGCCTTGCTCGCTGCTGAAGCTGGAGATCACCGAAGGCATCGTTATCCAGAACCTCGACGACACCATCGCCAAGATGCGCCGGCTCAAAAAACTGGGGGTGAGCTTCGCCATGGACGATTTCGGCACCGGTTATTCGTCGCTGACCTACCTCAAGCGCCTGCCGGTGGACACGCTGAAAATCGACCAGTCATTCGTGCGCGACGCCACCAGCGACCCCAACGACGCCGAAATCATCCGCGCCATCGTCGCCATGGCCCGCAGCCTCAACCTGGTGATGATTGCCGAAGGCGTGGAGACCCTGGAGCAATTGCACTTCCTGCAAGGGCTCGATTGCCATTTGTACCAGGGTTACCTGCACAGTCGGCCGTTGCCGCTGGAGGCGTTTGAGCGGTTGTTGCCGTGACATGGAAACGCGGCGGGGAACCCTTGTGGCGAGAGGGGTTATGTGGGAGCAAAGCTTGCTCGCGACTGCAGCTGACTCGGTATCTGAAGGACCGCATCGCTTTTATCGCGGGCAAGCCTTGCTCCCACAGCCCCCCGCCACAATTAATCTGGCAATCACTCCAAAATGAAGAAGGGCGCCATTTGGCGCCCTTCTTCAGTTGCGATGCTTCAGTTTTGCAGCGCAGGTTGCTGCTGCGCACCGTTGATCGGGATGCGCTTGGCTTTCGCCTCTTCCGGAACCACCCGCAACAGGTCGATGCTCAACAGACCGTTGCGCAGGCCAGCGGACTTGATCTCGATATGGTCCGCCAACCGGAAGGACAGCTTGAACGCACGCTGGGCAATGCCCTGGTGCAGGAAGGTGACGCTGTCGTTGCTGGCTTCACGCTTGCCGCCACTGATGGTCAGCACACCTTTTTCCACTTGCAGGTCCAGGTCTTCTTCCTGGAAACCGGCGGCGGCGACCACGATGCGGTACTCGTCATCACCATGTTTTTCCACGTTGTAGGGTGGATAGCTGCTGCCTGGTTCGTTGCGCAGGGCGGTTTCGAACAAATCGTTGAAACGGTCGAAGCCTACCGAGGAACGGAACAGAGGGGCCAGCGAAAATGCAGTACTCATGATTCAAATCTCCTGAAAAAATCAGCAAGGTTTTTTGTCTCCGCGACCCGAATTCGGCATCGCGTAACCCCTATCTAGGGTTCGCCAAAAACTTTTCAAGAGGTTTTTTTGAAATTTTTTCAGGCGGCTTCGGTGCGCTGAACACCCAGCAAATGCCCCACCGCGTCGAGGTCGGTTTCCCGGCGCAGGGCGGTAAACAGTGCCACCGCTTCGGGGTAATTGCGGGTCAACATCGCCAGCCACTGCTTCAGACGGCCCGGCGCCTGGCGCGGTGTCAGTTGCTCAACCACCTGCACCCAGAAGTCATGGAGCATCGGTTGCAGCTCGGCCCAGGACATCTCGACCACCTCTTCGCCAGCTCGGGCGGCGGCGATCTGCCGGGCCAAGTCAGGGCGGGAAACGAGGCCGCGACCGAGCATGATGTCCTCGACACCGCTGATTTCACGGCAACGGCGCCAATCCTCGACACTCCAGATATCGCCATTGGCGAACACCGGCACCTTGACCACTTCCTGGACACGGGGGATCCACTCCCAATGGGCCGGAGGCTTGTAGCCATCAACCTTGGTCCGCGCATGCACCACGATGTGCGCCGCGCCGCCTTCGGCCAACGCCGTGGCACAGACCAGTGCGCCATCCGGGCTATCGAAACCCAGGCGCATCTTGGCGGTGACGGGAATGTGTTTCGGCACGGCGCGGCGCACGTGCTCGACAATTTCGTTAAGCAGTTCCGGTTCCTTGAGCAATACCGCCCCGCCCCGGGATTTGTTCACGGTCTTGGCCGGGCAACCGAAGTTCAGGTCGATCACCTCCGAGCCCAATTCACACGCCAACGCGGCGTTTTCCGCCAGGCATACCGGATCGGAGCCGAGCAACTGCACCCGCAACGGCACGCCGGCAGCGGTCTGGGCACCGGTCAGCAGCTCAGGAGCGAGCTTATGAAAATAGGCCGGCGTGAGCAGACGGTCGTTGACGCGGATGAACTCGGTGACACACCAGTCGATACCGCCAACACGGGTCAGGACGTCCCGCAGGATGTTGTCGACCAACCCCTCCATGGGCGCCAGGGCAATTTGCATGGAAACACACACTCGAACGAAAAAACGTGCGGCAGTTTACCGGATTTTACCCACGACATTGGAATTCACCACCAAACCCTGTGGGAGCGAGCCTGCTCACGATGGCAGCGGGTCAGTTTGCAGGGATGCTGGATGGGCTGCCGTCTTCGCGAGCAAGCCCGCTCCCACAGGGTTCCGAGGTGTTCACGGCATTGGAGTCCACCATCAATCCCTGTGGGAGCCGAGCTTGCTCGCGATGGCGGTGGGTCAGTTTGCAGGGATGTTGGATGTGCTGCCGTCATCGCGAGCAGGCTCGCTCCCACAGGGGGTCCAGGGCGATCATGGCATTGGAGTCCACCATCAATCCCTGTGGGAGCCGAGCTTGCTCGCGAAAGCGGTGGGTCAGTTTGCAGGGATGCTGGATGGGCTGCCGTCTTCGCGAGCAGGCCCGCTCCCACAGGGTTCCGAGGTGTTCACGGCATTGGAGTCCACCATCAATCCCTGTGGGAGCCGAGCTTGCTCGCGATGGCGGTGGGTCAGTTTGCAGGGATGCTGGATGTGCTGCCGTCTTCGCGAGCAGGCTCGCTCCCACAGGGGGTCCAGGGCGATCATGGCATTGGAGTCCACCATCAATCCCTGTGGGAGCCGAGCTTGCTCGCGATGGCGGTGGGGCAGTTTGCAGGGATGCTGGATGGGCTGCCGCCATCGCGAGCAAGCTCGCTCCCACAGGGGGTCCAGGGC